>CAXBKT010000012.1:0-42385 GCA_963976155.1 uncultured Kordiimonadaceae bacterium
GCGATGAAGCCATTCCTGCTTATCCAAGCACCGAACCTTATGTTCCCATTTGCACGTCGTATTGTTGCTGATGCTTCTCGTGACGGTGGTTTCCCGCCATTGCTCTTGGAGCCAATCAACTTTGAAGCATTGTATCGTTCGCAACTAGCACAAGAAGCACAAGAAAACGGTGCAGCTGGCAACGGCGAGCCTGCTCCAGTAAACCTAAACTAGGTTTCACAAAATTTTGGGATTTATCCCAAAAGAAAACCGGCCTCTATAAAGGCCGGTTTTCTTATTTCTTTCACGAAAACGAGTGATCAACTTACTCGTGTCTGCCATTCACCCCAATTGGTGACCATGTCGGCTACCAGTTCGTAACCTGCGCTGTTAGGGTGCACACCATCTCCCTGCTGACACTCTGATTTCCAGATTTCATTATCCTTGATAGACGTAAACACATCCAAATACGGAACTCTATGGGCACGCGCAAGAGCACCAGCTTGCCTGGAAAGATCAGTAATACGCTTATTGGCCTTATCATCATTTGCAATAGGCAACGGCCCAACAATAATCGTAGGCCATGACTTTGGCGCATCAACAATGATTGAGCGTGCATTCTTCAGCCGGTCATTCTGCGGCAACCGAGAACGCCCATCTTCACCAGCGGCACAATCATTAGAGCCAAAAGAAAAAACAAGTAACGCCTTATCACCCCTATTGATGCGTGCCATTGCCTCCTGATGCCACCGCGCGAGAATATCTTCACTCGTATTACCGCGAATACCTAGGTTGTAATAAGTAATATCCTTGCCGGCATCCCCCGCAGCAGCACTCACCCGACCAGCCCAGCCCTGGCATGTATCATCACCAGTACCATTGACAAAACTATCGCCAAAAAAACAAATTTTCATAGAAGGCACCTATGCCAAGAGGTTGATTAACCCGCAGCTTTTGTAAGCCGCAGAAGCGCACGTGCGCAAATTACATCAGCGGGATTTCCTGTGGTTTTACAATCCAGTTCAGCTTCCATCAGAATTTCGAGCGCTTGTTCAACTTTACGAGCCGACCACATAGAAACTTCGCGCTGGAACTTATCCCGTTCCCCAAAAAACACCGGGGGCCTAAGCTTGCCAATCGCCTCACCCGCACTCATCCCCGTATCCATATAGCCCCGCGCCAAATGTAACCGCATCATACGGTTCTGAAGCGTGCGAATAATAGCGATTGCGTTTTCACCGGAAACGCGCTCCAATAGCTTCTCCAAGCGCGACAGGTTACCCGCTGTAACAGCCTCAGCGATTTGGTTAAGCCCTAAGGCTGCGGTATCACCCACGCACGCCTCAGCGTCTGCAAGCGTTACTTGCCCGCCGCCTAGTCCTTTGTAGAGCACAAGCTTTTCTAGCTCCCCGCGGGAGACCATTCTGTCGCCGCCTAAATTATCTACAAGATAAGTAACCGCATCCTGAGTCGCGGTTAAACTAGCGTCAGCCAAAACTGACTGTACAAGCCCCATCAAATCCCGCGCATTATCCTCATAACAAGGGATAGCGAGCGCTTTCTTTGCGCCTTCAAGCAGCTTTCTAAGGCTTGATGTTGGCTTAAGGTCGCCCGCAGTCATCACAAGCAATCCGTCACCAAGGTCGCTTTCAAGCATCAGTTTTGTTGCTTCGGTAACTTCATTGCCAACACTATCAAGACGGACAAGCCTTCGGCCGCCCATCATGGAAATAGCTGCCACTTCATCTAACAAAAGCGAAGGCGAATTTTTAATATCTTCCCCAGACGGTTTAACCACCTGAAATGGGTCAGAAAGGTCTGGCGCGACCTGCTTGCTAATTAAGTCGGCCCGTTCACGCGCAAGGCCCTCATCACGGCCAAAAACAAGTACAGCCCGAACAGAAGGATCAATCGCCTTTAAAAGTGCCGGTATGTCACGGGGTTTAACCTTCAATGCGGAGCCCCTTCAGGTCAATTATTAGCAAACTGTACAGCAAGACGCCGGTGAATACGCTCCGCGAGTTCAAGCGCCAAACGGCGGGCGCTATCTTCCCGCTGTGTCACCGTTGCAAAATCAGACAGTACAATATCAAAGGACGTGCGTGCCCGGAATGTTTCATCAAATACAACGCTATCATCAGCAAGAGACACAAGGCGTGCAAAAGCAACGATTGTAATTTGCTCTTGCGTAGTACCCGCATCTGGCCGCGTACCGTAACTTTCACTAGACTGTTCAAGCACAACATCAAGTCTGTATTTCTGGTTACCCGCAGGGTCTAAGCGCTCAATGAGCCGGTTCCGCATTTGCTGGCCAAGGCGGTCAGCAATCGGCGAAACCTCAATTCCAGACAGCATAGCCCGCATATCAGAACCGCCGCCTTGGTAAAGCGGCTTGAACCCACAAGCTGTGAGTAACATCAGACTTATGACAGCAAATATACGCATCAATTAGCTACGATATTCACAATTCGGCCCGGCACAACAATTACTTTGCGAACCGTTTTACCGTCAATGAACCCAATAACCTTTTCATTCCCCATAGCGACAGCTTCCACGTCCTCTTTTGGAAGGTCCTTAGCTACCTCAATCGTATCGCGTACCTTACCATTTACCTGAACTGCCATCTTCACCGTAGAATCAACAGTTAATGCTTCATCAGCCACAGGCCAAGGTGCGTTCGAGACTAAATCTTTGTGACCAAGCTGTTTCCACATTTCCTCTGCAAGGTGCGGCATCATGGGGCTCACAAGCAAAATCATTGTCTCAAGGGCTTCGCGCATTGCTTCTGCTGCGCCGTCTCCAGACAGTTTGGCGCTAATAGCGCCTGCAAATTCATACAAACGCGCAACAGCTTTGTTGAAATGCAAGTTTTCAATATCAGCAGAAACACCAGCAATCGTTTTATGACTCACTTTTCTAAGCGCAAGGGCACTATCAGAAAACTTCTGAGGCATTTCAGCGCCAAATTTTGCAATTGCATGAGATGGTTCATTTACTAAACGACAAATCCGCTGATTGAAACGCCATGCACCCTCAATACCGGACTCTGTCCACAACAGGTCACGCTCTGGTGGGCTATCGGACAGCACAAACCAGCGGGCAGTGTCGGCCCCATACTGATCAATAATATCGTCCGGATCGATAACATTACGTTTCGACTTGGACATTTTTTCAATACGGCCTTCGGTAACTTCAAGGCCTGTATCGCTACGGAACAGACTACCGTCTTCACGAGCGCGTACTAGCTCAGGAAAAACCCATTCGTTGTTTGTATCTTTATAGGTAACATGATTAACCATGCCCTGAGTAAACAAGCCTTCAAAAGGCTCTTTCATTTTTGTCTTTCCAACATGATTAAGAGCCCGCGTGAAGAACCGCGCATAAAGCAGGTGCAAGATCGCATGCTCGACACCGCCAATATACTGCTTCACGGGTAACCAGTCATTTACCACATCACCATCAAACGGTGCGTCTGCGTCCGGCGTACAGAAGCGCATGAAATACCAAGACGAATCGACAAATGTATCCATCGTATCTGTTTCACGCCGAGCTGCCTTACCGCAACATGGGCACTTCGTATTTTTCCACGTAGGGTGATGCTCAAGCGGATTACCCGGTTTGTCGAAAGATACGTCTTCAGGTAGTTCAACAGGTAACTGGTCACTCGGCACAGGTACCACACCGCAATCATCGCAGTGGACAAACGGAATTGGCGTACCCCAATAGCGCTGACGAGAAACACCCCAATCGCGCAAACGGTAATTGACGGTTCGTTCGCCCCAACCTTCGCTCTCAGCACGGTCAATGATTGCGGCCTTCGCAGTATCAACATCCATACCATCAAGGAATTGGCTGTTATAAAGCGTGCCAGGCCCCGTGTAAGGCTCATCGCCCAGTTCATAAGTTGCTACATCTTCGCCAGTTGGCAAAACAATCGGTAAAATTGGCAAGTCATATTTGCGGGCAAAATCAAAGTCGCGCTGGTCACCGGCAGGGCAGGCGAAAATCGCACCCGTTCCGTAATCCATAAGGACAAAGTTGGCGACATATACAGGCAGCTTCCAGTTTTCATCAAACGGGTGCGCCACATGCAAGCCAGTGTTAAAGCCTTTTTTGTCAGCCTTTTCGATCGCCTCTTCTGTCGTACCTGTTTGGCGACACTCCTGTATGAAGCTTTCAAGTTCAGCATTATCTTCCGCAAGTTTTGCAGCAAGCGAATGATCTGCCGAAATCGCGCAGAAGCTTGCGCCAAAAAGCGTGTCAGGGCGTGTTGTATAAACAGAGAGCTTTTCGCCTGTCTCAACAACCTTAAAATCGAATTTCAAACCTTCTGAACGGCCAATCCAGTTTTCCTGCATCAACCGAACTTTATCAGGCCAACGATCCAAAGTACTAAGACCTTCAAGCAGCTCGTCAGCAAAATCCGTAATTTTTAGGAACCACTGAGAAAGCTTACGACGCTCTACTTCCGCGCCAGACCGCCAGCCTTTGCCATCAATCACCTGCTCATTAGCAAGCACCGTATTATCGACAGGGTCCCAGTTTACCCAACTCTCCTTGCGGTACACGAGACCCGCATTGAAAAAATCGATAAATATCTGTTGCTCTTTGCCGTAATATTCGGGGTCACATGTCGCTACTTCGCGGTCCCAATCAATAGCAAAGCCTATTTGCTTTAGCTGATCTCGCATGTTGGCAATGTTGTCGTAGGTCCAATCAGCAGGATGAACCTTACGTTCCATTGCTGCATTTTCAGCAGGCATGCCAAACGCATCCCACCCCATAGGATGCAACACCTCGTAGCCTTTAGCACGGCGGTAGCGAGCCACCACATCACCTAGCGTATAGTTACGCACATGGCCCATGTGAATGCGCCCGGAAGGGTATGGGAACATCTCAAGTACGTAATATTTGGGCTTTTCCGACAGATTATCCGTCTTGAAGGTCTGAGCTTCATTCCAGATTTTCTGCCATTTGGCTTCTGTTGCCTTTGCGTTATAGCGCGACATGGTATTTTTCTCGTGTAATCAACTAGAAACGGCCGGACAAACGCCCGGCCAACTAAATTTAACAATCAGGCAAATATGCCTAACTGGCGAAACTTATTTACTACGTGCTTCAACGCGCATCCGGCGTGCAGCAGTCAATATAGCTTCTTCAATCTGTAGCTCAGTTGCAGCCTGAACAGGCTTAGTCAACCAGTCGTTCTCCGCACGCTCTTGGCGAACAACAGAGACCTTCACACCATCAGAGCGCAGTGCCTCTGAAAGGAAGCGCACTGTCACTTTTACACGCTCATTAGGGAGGTCAGCGGTTG
The DNA here is from genome assembly GCA_963976155.1 of uncultured Kordiimonadaceae bacterium. Lineage (GTDB taxonomy): Bacteria > Pseudomonadota > Alphaproteobacteria > Sphingomonadales > Kordiimonadaceae > Kordiimonas. Next base: position 5,297 of record CAXBKT010000012.1, read on the forward strand.
AGTGCCAGCCTGTTACGATCACGCCACCAGATGGCTCAACCATATCGAGCGGCATGAAAGATAGTGTTTCAAGCGTTGCCTGCCAAAGGAAACCATTAATACCAATAGCGGTTGGCCGAGGGCCTATATTCGCTTCTGTTTTATCGCCGCCACCAAACATGCTGCAAGCGCCAATTACTAAGCTCAGCGAAACCACCATCAGTGACCGGGTTATTTGTTGCATAAGACACCCTGTACATTCATTTAGATTCGTTTTTCCTATGAACCGATAATAAAATCGCCCCACCAGAAAAACCTTTCCAGCGGGTTATAACGGTCCCGGATGACAGTTACTAGTCAGAAATGCGCTCAAATCATGGCAAACCGTGACCAAGAGGACACAACTCTACCCTAATTACCCAACTCACTTGCTAATTCATGCCTAATTTCCGTACGATAACAATTGTGTAACCTTGTCATGTGAGATACTAGCGCACTATGAAATTCGCGTGTTCCATATTTATTGCAGCAACACTAGCTGTGACACCATCTGCCACCGCGCAGTCAGATGGTGATAAAACACGCTTTGAATCCTCAGGTTTCATGCAAAGTTTGGATGCTTTCATTGCTGAACAAATGACCAAGCAACGCACTGGGCAAAAAGATTTAAAACCAGGCTCTATTGAAGAACTAGAGCTGAGTCTTCGAAACAATAAAACCGATGGCAACAGCATGTTCCGTCTTAGTGATTCGCGGAATTTGTCAAAAAGTGGTTCTGAAAATCTTTCAAGCCATCCTGATTTTTCTTCTCTACTTGCCCCAACAGGCCAAGTGCGAGGGTCACATGCTCAGGATCTCTTCGGCGCTAACACAAGCTTGGCTTTAAGTTTCGGCGGCGACAAAGCCAACCCGAACGACCGCGGCTTTGAAGTATCACTTCAAAGTGCATACCGCTATTCCCTACAAGGACTACCTGCACTTACAGGTTTTGCTGACACAGGTGTTGCTGACAAAGAGTATAATGTCGGCGTAACTCTTGGCTACGCTGGCTTTGGTGTTGATGCCTCTTTCACGCGCCAAACAAGCCTGTTTGAAAACGAACTTCAAGGCTATGACGTTGGCCTGTCTTATCGCTCCAATAGCTGGGCTGCTCGACTTTCAATGAGCGGCTACCGCGAAGGCGCTGATCTCTACGGCATTGAAAATGATGTTCGTAGCATTGTTTCAGTTGAACTTGGTGCCAGCTATAAACTTAGCAGCTCGCTCGGCCTTAGCGGCGGTGTGCGATATTATGATTATGGTGACCAGTGGCTTCAAAACCCAGAAGCAGGTGAAAACTCGCAAATGATCTTCCTTGGCGGGCGTCTGAATTTCTAAAGTTACTATTACTCTAGCAATTCACATCCTTTTCACATCCTCAGGCCTAAACATCACATCAAAGGAGGCCTGTAATGAAAATATTTTTAAAAAATAAACTTATCCTACTGGTATTAATTGCCCTACCCCTCAACTTCGCATCTGCAAACCAACTAAAGCCCCTCACTCTTGAGGCAGAAGACGGCGCGCGCATAACCGGCTTTGTATTCGAAGAAAAAGATACTCCTGCGTCTGCACCCATTGCTCTAATGTTTCACGGCATGACACGCTCAAGCCTAGACTGGCTTGCTGACGGGTTTCCGACATACGGCGGTAAAGTATCTGAAATCCTTCTAGCTAAAGGATACCGTCTCGTAGCAGTCGACGCCCGCGCTCACGGTGTTAGAAAAGAAAGCCTTAGCCCCTATAAAAGAGTCAAAGCTCTACACAGTGGCAACACGGCACCCTATATCGAAATGATTGAAAAATCTGTCGACGACTACCGCCTTGTGCTAGCTCATATCAAGGAAAAGTACCCCGAAGCGACTCAAATACTTGCCATCGGCTACAGCATGGGCTCACAGATGGCAATAATGACCACTGCTAAAAATCCGGCTATCACACACCTAATTACAATGGTGCCACCCCATGTTGGGGAAGCAGAAAGTGTTGCTCCTCGTACATTTTCTGCCAACGTGAACACGCCTTGGCTATTGCTAACCGCAAGTAAAGATCAATTTTCAACGCAAGAACAATATGCCGCATTAGCGGCGGCTGGCACCGGGCCCACGGAGCACCAAATATTTGAAGGCGGCCATGCTTTGCCTGAAACCTATTTAGCAACAATCGAAGAATGGCTGAAAACCATAGACAAATAAAAAGCCGGATAGCTAACCAGAAACAAAGGCGCTAATTGCAGCTATCCCCATTAAAGTAAGTGGGCGTAGCTGTCCCGCATTTGATACGTTTATGCCGCCAAGTGCTGCAATTGGTACCTTCACCCCCTTTATAAGCCGTGCGAACCTGTGCACACCGAGGTATGGCTCATCTGGGTGGCTCTCTGTTTCAAAGACCGGCGATACAAGCGCAAAGTCCACACCCAACTTTTCAGCACGTAGTAAAGCCTGACGCGTATGGCATGCGGCACTAATAAGGCCAAAAGCAGCCAAATTTGGTGGTGAGCCAAGCATATACTCTGGTAAATGCAAACCATCTGCATCCACCGCGCGTGCTAATACCACATCTCCCGCAACCAGAAGAAACTGCTGCAGCTCCCGGGTAACTTTTCGTAAGTTTTTAGCAAGCCCAATACGGTCAGCATGGTCATAATCACGGCATATAACAATACTTCCTGCAGGCAATTGCTCACAAACCTCAAAGGGGTTTCTCACGCGCGCCTCATCCGTGATAAAGATCAAATGCGGCACTTGCGCTGCCATGCCAATGCGCAACGCGGAACTATGTGATCTTTTTTCAATGAGTGGCTTGACCATAGAGGTATCCTTGGCACATAGCTTCTGTATAAAGACATATCATCTTAAGGACTAATTTGCATGACTGCCGACATGAAATCTACCATTGCCGCAAATCTTTCTATGATTGACGATGAAATTGGCAAAATGTGCAAACATGTTGGTAGGGAAAAAACTAACCCGCGTTTAATAGCAGTATCAAAAGTACAGCCAAAAGAGCGCGTTGTCGCAGCACTTGAGGCAGGTCTCCGTGTATTTGGCGAAAACCGAGTACAAGAAGCGCAAGAACGCTGGTCGGACCTAAAGTCAGACTACACGGACGTGGAGTTGCACCTGATCGGTAGTTTGCAAACAAACAAAGCCGCTGAAGCGGTAGCTCTATTTGATGTCATTCAATCTGTCGACCGGCCAAAGCTCGCAAAATTTCTGGCGCGAGAAATGGAAGCTCAAGGCCGTAACTTACCCATTTACATTCAAGTGAACACAGGCAAAGAGGAACAAAAAGGTGGCTGTTTGGTCGAAGACCTTCCTGATCTTCTTGAGCTCTGCAACGAACTGAAGCTAGATGTGCAAGGCTTAATGTGCATCCCACCAGCAGGTGACGACCCATCTTTACATTTTGCGCTTCTTAAAAAGTTCGCTAAGCGGCATGAGCTCAAAGGCCTATCTATGGGCATGAGCAACGATTATGCGTTAGCCGCAGGCATGGGCGCAACTGACATCCGTGTTGGCACCGCCATCTTCGGTGAACGGGATTACAGTTAATCCTTCACAAGTCTTATTCTATTTCTAGAAGGTCACCCGACTGTATCAGCGATAAAACCTTTAAAAGGTCCACCTTATCAAAAGCGACACAGCCTTCTGTTGGTGTATAGCCTTCGCGCGCAACATGAACAAAAATGGCGCTGCCTTTACTGGCTTCCACAGGGTCATCATTGTGGCCAATCACCAATATAATATCGTAAATATCATCATCCCGCCAAAGCGCTTCATGGCTAGCATCAAAGTGGAGCTCTACCAATTTATTGTAGGCCACGTGATCAGCAGCGTCACACCAGCCATCTGTTTTCGTCGTCGCGCGGCATGGCAACATCGTATCTGGTTTATCTAGTTTATCGGCGCGGTAAAAAACTTGCCGGAACGGGTAGGTGCCAAGCGGCGTGCAGCCGTCGCCTTCGCTTTTCTGGTTTGCTTCAATGGTACCAGAACGCCCAAGCGCGCACGGCACATCAAAATCTGGCCCAACTAAACGGCCGCGCCGGCCGTCATTTTCATCTGTTATGACTGTCCAGTTTGCCATGCTTTATAGGATGTGGCCTGTCCGGCTCTTTTTCGTCGCCAGATAACCTTCATTATGAGGGTTTGTCGGAAACGCATGCGCTACACGTTCCGTTACTTCAATGCCATAACCTGCAAGGCCTTCAACTTTGTTGGGGTTATTGGTCATAAGGCGCACAGCCTTAAAGCCAAGAGACTTAAGCATATCAGCGGCGGGCGCAAAAATACGCTCATCTACTTCAAAGCCAAGGCGGGTATTTGCGTCCACTGTGTCATAGCCTTGGTCTTGCAGTGCGTAAGCCTTCAACTTAGAGACAAGCCCGATACCGCGCCCTTCTTGCGCCATATAAAGCACAATGCCACCGCCCGCTTTCTCTATAGAGGCAATAGCGCCTTTAAGCTGTTCGCCGCAATCGCACTTGAGCGACCCAAGAAGATCACCCGTAAAACATTCGCTGTGGATACGAGCAAGAACAGGCTTCTGTCGCGGTGGATCACCTATTACAATCGCAATATGCTCTACGCCGCCGGTAATCGGCCGGAATGAAACAAGCCGCGTACCCTCTGCACCCGCCAGAGGCACCTTTGCATTCGCAACCTCCTTAAGAGTAGAAGCCTGCGTATAATCCGCAGCAAGGACCGTGCCTGCGTCAACGCACAGCAAGCCATTCTCTTCTGCAAAATTTTTAGCGTCAGGAATTTCAGCGGCCAAAACAGCAGGTAAAAGATGCGCCCATTTCACGAGCTTGATTGCAGCCCTATCCAAATCAGTTTCTGCATGCTCAAGGCGCTTAAACGGACCCTTCATAGGCGTAGATAAATCAAGCGTTGGGTCCGCGAGGGCAATCATATCTTCCGCGCTAAGCCATTTGGCCCGCGCGAGCCGCACAACCGACCAACCCTTACCCGCCACCTTCAAACTCATGGCACGGTTATTGGTCAGCATAATAAAGCTATCATCCGCTAAGCCATCAAACAGCCTGAGTGTTTCACGGTTAAGGTGTTCCGCTGGCATCACAAGTAAACCGCGCCCATCAGCGCACATTACAACAGCGGGCATGCCGCGCCGCAAATCACCGCAGGTACGTTCTAAATTCAGCAGGGCTTTATCAAATACTTCCATAGGCCTCATATAAGGGATAAATTCTATTTGTCAGCCTGATCTTTTGTCACAGAGGATTGGACTGATCAAACAATTGTGACCCGTCGTGATAGGAAACTCCATTTATTCTTCTTATATAGGGCAAACTATCGCATACTATTGGTATATAAAAACACGACATGACAAAGGATAGCATAGATGGCCGTTCGTAAACTTCTTTTGGTTGATGATGATGTTGATCTGCGTGAAAGCCTCGCGGAGCAATTGGCGCTTTGTGATGAATTCACCACCACCGAGAGAGGCACCGCTGCCGAAGCGCTTGATTTTCTAAAAGACAACCAAGTTGATATGCTTATCCTTGATGTTGGTCTGCCTGACATGGATGGCCGCGAGCTATGCAAGCGCATCCGCAAAAATGGCGTAACTGTTCCAATCCTGATGCTTACAGGTATGGAATCAGACGCCGACACCGTGCTTGGCTTAGACGCCGGTGCAAATGATTATATGACTAAACCTTTCAGCTTCACTGTACTGCTCGCACGTGTCCGCGCACATTTCCGCCAGTATGAGCAAAGTGAGGATGCTGTCTTTGACATTGGCCCTTATCAGTTCCGCCCTTCCGGTAAAATTCTGGAAGAAAAAGAAACTGGCAAGAAAGTCCGGTTGACGGAAAAAGAAACCTCTATCCTCAAATATCTTTACCGTGCTGGCGGCAAGCCTGTTGGCCGGGAAGAACTTCTTGCTGAGGTTTGGGGCTATAATTCTGGTGTTACGACACACACGCTGGAAACACACGTTTACCGTCTACGTCAAAAAATTGAGAATGAGCCAGGCATGGCCCGCCTTCTCATTACAGAACCTGGTGGTTATAGCTTACAAGGTTTTAATGCCTAAAAACATATAAGCCACGCAACCAAATGTTCGCGTGGCTTTATCTGTTAAAAATCAAAATCAACTAATACCGGTGCATGGTCTGATGGTTTTTCCCAGCCACGTGCGTCGCGCAGTACTTCCATCTTTGTTGCCTTGCCCTTAAGCGAAGGACTGGTCCACACATGATCGAGCCTGCGGCCTTTATCTGCTGCCGACCAATCTTTCGCACGGTAAGACCACCAGCTGTATAGTTTTTCGTCTAGCGGCACAAATTCCCGCATTACATCATGCCAATCATGCGCTTCCATCATTTTAAGCATGCCATCGGTTTCAATCGGCGTGTGGGACACGACTTTCAGCAGTTTTTTATGAGACCAGACATCTTCTTCATAGGGGGCAATATTAAGGTCACCAACAAGAATGCTTGGCTCGGTCAAATCCGCCGACCATTTGGTCATTTCATCCATGAATTGCAGCTTGTGGGCAAACTTTTCATTCACCTCAGGGTTTGGCTCATCGCCGCCAGCGGGCACATAAAAATTATGGACGGTCTGTCCGGTTGCTAACTTGATCGCGATATGGCGCGCATCGCCTTTTTCACACCAGTCAATTTTGAAGCTATCGTCAAAGGGCTGCTTGGCCGCTGTTGCAACACCGTGGTGGCTTTTTTGGCCGTGGATCGCCAAGTGAGGCATACCAAGCTCCGCAAAAAAACCTTCCGGGAACATGTGATCTTGCACCTTGGTTTCCTGTAAACACAACACATCAGGATCATATTCCTTAATAAGTTGTTCAACAATGTCGAGGCGCGCCCGCACACTGTTGATATTCCATGTAATGATACGCATCTACGCTTCCCTCGAAAATTATCTTAGAAAATTAAAAAGCTGGTGCCCAGAATGGCAATAGGCCAATGGCCCGCTTCAAAAATTTGGAAGCGCCGAACAAACGGGTGATCACCTTCCGCCCCGGCCATACCAACGAGAGCCGCCTGATAACATGCTTGTGCCGCCGCACCCGCTGCTGCCTGCACAAATTCACCATCATCAATGCGCAGATACTCCCGCGCTTCATCCGCAGATTCGCTAATCACCTCTGTGATTGATTTGGCAATATCAGTCATCACCATTTGAAGTATGTCTTCATCAACAGCCGCTAATACGTCAGTTGTCAGCGCCGCACGGAGCTGCTCTTCAGCCTCCCAGGCAGGGCTATTATATTCCGGGTTTTCGGCGGCATACGCTGCATCTTCCCAATCCGGCAAAAACACAGGTTCAGCCTCAGGAAAACCAAGAATATCAGCGTAATCGCGCGCATACTGACGCACAACGGCATCTGGTCGCTCACCGAGCGCCCTGAACCAGCGTACGCTTTTTGCTACTTCGACAAACGGCGCAACAGACTTCAAGCTCGGGAAGTCATCAAATAGGTCTTCGATATCGTTATCTATATCTTGCACAAAAAATATCCCTCAAAACTGCACCTAGCTTTACACCAAAGATAGTTGTCTTGTCTCGGATTTCATTGGTTAAATAGATCCACATAGGTAAAATGCAGGTGCTATGGTCTAGCCACGCGTAACATACGTATATAGCTTTGTAAGGAACCGCTCATGCATATTCTAATTACAGGCGCCACAGGCTTTATTGGTAAAGACTTATGTAAATACTGGCTGTCTGCAGGCCACCAGATAACTGCACTGGTGCGCGACCTTAGCGCCGCCAAAAAGAAACTCCCCAACGTCACATACATCACGACATTGGATGACCTTGATAACAATGAAACATTGGATGCGGTAGTTAACCTTGCCGGAGCACCAATAGCAGACCACCTTTGGACCGATAAATACCGCTCTCTGCTACTGGAAAGCAGAGTGTCGACCACAAGCAACTTAGTTGCCTTGGTTAGGCGGCTGGAAACCAAACCCTCCGTGGTGATAAGCGCGTCTGCCGCAGGCTTTTATGGGCGGCGCGGAGGTGAGGTTCTCAAAGAACATGAGCCGCCTCAACCAATATTCATGTCAAATCTATGTAGCCGCTGGGAATCAGCAGCAGCCCCGATTGAGGAAATGGGTGTACGGCTAGTAATACCCCGCATCAGCGTAGTGCTTGGCGCTGACGGTGGTGCCCTTCCTAAATTGGTGCGGCCAATAAAATTTGGCATGGGTGCGGTAACCGGTAGCGGCGAACAATATTTTCCATGGATTCATAAAGTCGACTTAATCAGATTTTTTAATCATATGCTAACAACTGAAGCCCTCTCTGGGCCAGTAAACGCTGTAGCACCCGATGCCGTATCCAACGCACAGTTCAATAAAGCCCTAACCAAAACGCTGAAGCGCCCTTTGCTTATCCGCGTACCCGAAGGGATACTCAAGCTCATACTCGGGGAAATGGCAGACCTTTTTGTTGCAGGACAGCACATGTCAGCAAAAAAGGCGCTATCGTCTGGTTTTGAGTTTAAATACCCAAACCTAACCAGCGCTCTAAAAAATTTACTGCGGTAAACCTGTTAACGACGAGGACGACGACGCTTGGCTGACCCGCGCGGATCTTCAAAGTCCCAAAGGTTTTCTGCAAGCTCAACATTAGCTTCTTGACGAGAAAGCTCGACAGTTGTGATTTCACCTTTAGCGTCCAGCACGACCCAACTCAGTAACTTCAGTCCGCCGGGCAGATCAGGCGCCTCTTCAAAATAGACGGTAATTTCACCAAGCTCTGGTTGGTCAACATCGCTAGCAGCAAGAGCAATAAGCCCCTTTAGGCCACTCGGCTCAAATTCAATATGGGCGTTGATGCTCGCGAGATCTGTTGAGGTGCCGAGTAGCGCACGAAGCGGTGTATCTTTAACCGGCCATTTGGTGATTTGCCCAATCTCATAATCAATGAAATTGAGCGTCTTGCCATCTGCAACCACCAGAAATGGAATATCATCTTGGTAATCAAACCGGATGTGCCCCGGTCGTTCCATATAGAGCGTGCCGCGCGCTAAATTGCCGTTAGGAGCACGCTGCACAAAATCAGCTTCAAGGCTTTGCACCTTTTCCATATAGGTTTGCACACTGCGCAGCGCCTTTAAGGACGTGTTTTCCTCTACCACTTGTTCCTCAAGAGGGGGAAGCGCGCTATCTTGTGCATAACTCATTGGAGCCAAAGCACCAAACAGCATACAAATTGCTAATAGATTTCGCATTGTCGTTACTCAGTTATGGGGCCGCGATTTTAATATTCTTCTTCGCGCTCTGGTACAAGTATTTCGCGCTGGCCCTTATGGTTTGGCGCACTTATTACACCTTGTTCTTCCATCTCCTCAATCAGAGAAGCTGCCTTGTTATAGCCAATTTTTAGACGGCGCTGCACATAACTTGTTGAGGCACGCCTGTCACGGCACACAATTGCCACTGCCTGATCATAAAGGCTATTGGCCTTATCTTCGTCGCTCAATGCTGGACCGGGGATGAACGGGCTGTCAAAACCCTCTTCAGGTTCCTCCGTTACAGACGACAGATAATCAGGTGCACCCTGTTTTTTAAGGTGGTTTACAACATCTTCAACTTCGTTATCCGACACAAAAGCGCCGTGCACACGAGTAATACGGCCACCACCAGCCATAAAGAGCATATCGCCCATACCAAGAAGCTGTTCAGCACCTTGTTCACCGAGAATGGTGCGGCTATCAATCTTAGACGTTACTTGAAAGCTGATACGTGTCGGAAAGTTTGCCTTAATTGTGCCGGTGATAACATCAACGGATGGTCGCTGTGTTGCCATAACGAGGTGAATACCCGCCGCCCGCGCCATCTGTGCAAGCCGCTGTACCGTTGCCTCCACATCCTTACCGGCAACAAGCATCAGGTCCGCCATTTCATCAATCACGATGACAATGAAAGGCAGTGGCTGGAAATCAAACTGCTGTTGCTCCATCACCGGCTGACCGGTTTCTTTATCAAAGCCTGTCTGCACTTCACGCATCAGTTCTTCGCCGTTAGCCCGCGCTTCATTAATCCGTTTATTGAAAGCGGCTAGATTTCGAACACCAAGCTTCGACATGTTGCTGTAGCGTTGCTCCATCTCGCGCACTGCCCACTTCAAGGCCACCACCGCCTTCTTTGGTTCCGTCACAACAGGTGTCAGCAGATGCGGGATACCATCGTAAATCGACAACTCAAGCATCTTCGGGTCTACCATGATAAACCGCAGGTTATCTGGGCTATGCCGGTAAAGAAGCGACAAGATCATGGTATTGATGCCAACAGACTTACCAGAGCCCGTAGTACCCGCGACCAATAAATGAGGCATGCCCGCGAGGTCAGCCACCACAGGCGCACCGCCAATGTCTTTTCCTAGCACAACAGGCAAGCGCGCTTTCGTCGCTTCATAATCCTTAGAAGCAAGAAGCTCGCGCAGCAATACGGTTTGCCTGTCGCTGTTTGGCAATTCAATACCAATTGCGTTTCGGCCCGGCACTACAGCAACACGAGCGGAAATAGCGCTCATTGAGCGCGCAATATCATCTGCAAGGCCAATTACCCGCGCAGACTTCACACCGCGAGCGGGTTCGAGTTCGTAAAGCGTTACAACAGGACCCGGGCGCACGTCGTGGATTTCCCCCTGTACGCCAAAGTCTTCTAGTACTCCCTCAAGCATACGGGCATTTTGTTCCAACGCCTCAGCACCCATTTTTGTAAGCTTTTCAGCAGGCGGGGGCACCTTAAGGAGTTCAAGGGGCGGCAAACGAAAGTCTCCGCCGTCACCGAAATCAAGTGTGACTTGGGCTTCTTGTTTTTCACGCTTGCCTAAAATCGGCTTTTTGGGCGCAAGTACTCGCTTAATTGGTGCCGGTTCTGGCGCGTTAATTGTTTCAACCTCAACAGACTTACGCTTTCTTTCGCGGCGTTCCGCGCGTGTTGCTACAGGTTCAATGCGCTCATCGTCACTTCTGTCATCGCCGCCACGCCGGAATAATAACTGCGTGGTCACAGTAATACCCGACCAAATTTTCGCTGCCGTCCATACAATCGCTGCAACAATCGCGAGAGCACCTGCTTTAAGGGCCTGCGTTATTGCCTGCCATTCAGGGGTACTAAGTGCCAGAGAAAAAGCATACGCTGGCAAACCAAAAATCAAAAACAAAAGCGCCGTAACCCATGATGGCACAACAAAGTTAGACGTTAGGCTAATAATCATCCCGTAAAACTGCTGACCGAGCGCACCGCCATAACCGGCCTGCACAACAAAATCTCCCGTTGGTGCCTCAACGCTTGCAGCAATAGCCAACAACACAAGTGAAATTGGCAACATAGATATATTCAGCCAAAAAAGCGGCAGCCACTTTAGACGAATAACCTTAAAACCCCATACAGCAAGCGGCCCAACAAACAAATATGACACGAGCGCTAGCGTTTGCATCAACACATCAGCAACATTGGCTCCAAGCGGTCCAAGCCAATTTTTAGTATCTGCATACGTTTGATTGTTAAAGCCCGGATCAGCGGGATCATAGCTAAGAAGGGACAATAGCACGACACCCGCAAGTACAAGGGAAAGTAACCCAAGCGCTCGCCATGCCGTATTTTTCAAAAAAGTAACCAGTGCTGGCGGCAGTAAAGGTACCTTTTCACCAGTAGACTTTTTCGCCACACTTTTTTTGCTTTTACGCGCTGTTGTTTCCGTACGTGTTGCCACGCTTTTACTCCCCCTGTCGCACAACCTCTATGGCATGCGGCCATGTTCACGTCCTGTTCGCTTATCACTTTAGTGTCTCTATACCCTCTAAGACAAGTGCGGCAACCTTATGACAAGAAAAAATCACCAAACAGATTGCAAAAGCGAGCTCTGCGGCACGATGTCACTAGACACCTTAGCCTAAGGCGCATACACCGGAGAGACGGAGATTTCAGATGACAAATGCAAAAAATGACACATCATTCAACTGTGACGTCACTATCGTAGGTGGCGGCCTTGCTGGTATGACAGCCGCCATTGGGCTAGCGGCTCAAGGTTTTGAAGTTGCGCTTATTGACAGGGCCCCTAAAGGAGACCTAACGGCAATTGAATATGATGGTCGTTCCAGCGCTCTTGCTTATGCGTCCTGTCAGCTTTTTGAAGCACTAGATATTTGGCAACATATGGAGTCCTTTGCACAGCCCATACTGGAAATTCGTGTATCAGACGGCCCATCACTCCTGCATTTACATTTTGACAATGAAACGCTTGGCGACGGCCCTCTTGGTCAAATGGTTGAAAACCGGCATACGCGGATTGCTCTCTTTGCTCGTATGGAGCAAATGACGGGCATTCAGTATTTGGCGCCGGAAACTGTCAAAATCATTGACCGCGACACGACGTCTGCAACTGTTATAACAGAAAGCGGCAAGTCAATTACATCCAAATTACTGCTTGGCATTGATGGGCGTGGTAGCATGGTGCGGGCACACGCTGACATTCCAACGTCTACAATTGATTATGCGCAACACGGCATTGTTTGCTCGATCGAGCACGAACATAGCCACTGCGGCATCGCACACGAACGCTTTTTACCGTCGGGCCCATTTGCCATACTACCCCTAACCGGTAACCGGTCATCTTTGGTTTGGACAGAAAAAAGCCATTTGGTTGATACCATTATGGGACTGCCTGAACGCGCTTTTGAAGCAGAAGTAAAACGGCGCGTTGGTGATTTCTTAGGCGAGGTTAAAGTTATTGGCGGACGCTGGGCTTACCCTCTCATCTTACAGTATGCTGCAAGCTATGTAGACAACCGTCTGGCGCTACTGGGTGACGCTGCCCACGGCATCCACCCTATTTCGGGTCAGGGTCTAAATTTGGGCCTGAAAGATGTTGCGGCGCTGATTGAAGTGCTCGTCGACGCAAGAAACGTGGGCTTGGACATTGGCTCCTTGAATGTTTTAGAGAATTACGCACGCTGGCGCACAACAGACAATGCTTCCGTTTATGCAATTACCGACATTTTCAATCGGTTATTTTCAAATGACATAGGGCCTATCAAACTCGCGCGGGACTTAGGCATGGCAGCAGTGAACGAAGTTACACCACTCAAGAATTTCTTCATGTCCCACGCACGCGGTACTGTTGGAGAACTACCTAAATTGCTGAAAGGTGAGATGCCGCGGTAATTTGCCATCTGGCGTTACGCTAGCCTAGGCATCTATTTATCAAACCTAACTTTATCGTCCCCTTAAAACAGAATTCTTACTTAGAAAACTGATCGGGATATGTTTCACAGTTTGTTTCTCTTGGGATATCGATCCCATAAACAATCCGCCAACCCTCGGCTGTTTTTGCGAGAGTAAACTGGTTAATACCACAGCCTTTTAGTTCACCTTTTATCCGAATGGTAAAAGGGGCCCAAACTGTCGCAAATTCAGGGGACGCTGATAATGTTTGAACACCAAAGGTTTGCTCATCAGCTTCGTTTACTTCAAGCGTATCTACCCACCTGATCCACCCCTCAAGAGACCCTGTCTGAATTCTACCATTAAGCCGCAAGCGATCTAGCCGGGCATCAGCTGTCGTAATTTTGCGTATTCCAGCACCATCACCCGCTCGCATAGCATCAAAAAGGGCCTTCACGGTATCTTCTGGCGTGACATTAGCATGTCCTGAAGCTGAAAAACTCAATGCTAGAATAATTGATACCAAAAACCTGCTCATACCCAATCCTCCTGATATGCTTTAAAAACGGATCCACTATAAGTTTCGCGCCTTATTAAAAACAAGGTGAACTTAGGTGCAAGGGGCTCTCCGAGACTTCAGGAACTCACCTTGCTTTACAATAGACTTGCGCAATAATTTTACTGGCCCTAAGGCTTCTACCAACAACATCGTAGTTTTTTGAACTAATGCCCGTTTCAAATGCTGGAATATGGCCTTGCTGGCTTGCGTTTATCAGACCAGTTTCCTCAAATACCTTAGGGTGCGTCGTGTAAACTCTGCCACGGCGCGGAGCGCCGGCAACAACAGTGCCTATGATATTCCCCACACTGTCAAAAACAGGCCCGCCAGAAATGCCCCCAAGGGACCCTCCAAAATAAGGCTTCCGGTCACGTTCCACCCAGGCAACCACCGGCTCACGCATTCTGTAACGCCCGCTTGAGCGCATTTCAGTGCGGCCAATGACCGTTGCGCGTACATCTGCAGGGTTACCTTGTGGATATCCCATCATGTAACCTTCTGAGCCCCGGACCGGCATCTTGCTGGATAGTGCTAAGTGAGTTTGAGGGCCCCGTTTAGCTTGAATGATTGCAAAATCACGGGTGTGTTCGCTGGCAAAGGACGCAACAGGCTCCAAGCGCCCCGGACCACCGACAAAATAAACACTGGCGCAGCCATCCACTACATGGCGAGCCGTTACATATGTGCCTTTTCCATCAACCGCGAAGGCGGTTCCCACCCCGTTATGCACAGAATTTTCAAGCAACACTTCAACGGTGCTAGAGATATCATTTGGCAAAAGTGCGCCGTCAGGCAAAACAATTGCGGGTTGCTCAGGCTGTGGAATACCCCGTCCACGCGGAGCATCCTCTGGCATGTTGATGTATCTCAACATAAAAAACAGAATAAATATGGCATAACCGCCAAATTCGACTTTCCGCCGCATAATGCCTACCGCCTATCAGCCACCAATGGCCGCTGCATTAATGGCTGCCGTCGCCAACTTTACACTGACAAGCAGTACTGCCGCGCTAATTTCACCCGCTTCAATACGGTTTGAAACATCTTTGAGAATCAAATCTGCAAACCGGAATGCAATGATTTGCAACACTAAGGCAATTACACCCCAGGCCAATAAATCCCAGAGTGACACTGATGCAGCAAGCGAAAAGGCAAGCGGCAACGCCAAACCAATAAGCGCACCACCAAAAGATAGCGACGCAGCGACATTGCCTGCACGAATAAGTGCAAGTTCATCATGGCGAGTCATTTTAGTATAAATGAAAGCCCCCGCAGCAAGAATGAGCAAACTAACGCCTGAGTGAACAAGGAACACAGGCAGACCCTGCCAAAGGGCCAAAAGAGCTTCTTCCATCATTTCCCCCTAATCTATCTCAAGTACATCCATCATGGAATAGCGGCCCGGTTGTTTACCGGCCGTCCATAGCGCCGCACGCACTGCGCCGTCTGCAAACAAAGTCCGGTTTTCTGCTTTATGCGACAATGTAATACGCTCGCTTGGGCTTGCAAATATCACGTCGTGCTCACCGATCACTGAACCGCCGCGAAGCGCTGCAAAACCAATAGAGCCTTCCTCACGCTCATCCGTAATACCGTCCCGTACATCTGCGCGTAGATCAGCAAGCCTTGACCCGCGCCCTTCGGCAGCGCTTTCACCAAGCATGATAGCTGTGCCAGACGGTGCGTCTACTTTATGTTTGTGGTGCATCTCGACAATCTCGATATCCCAGTCAACACCAAGTTTTTGAGCTACTTGTTTGGTAAGAGATTTCAATAAATTCACACCCAGTGAATAATTACCCGCCTGCACAATAACAACAGCTTCCGCAGCTTTATCAAGCGCCGTTTCGTCAAAGTCACTAAGCCCTGTTGTGCCAACAACAAGCGCCGTGCCTGTTTCCGCTGCAAACACCGCATGTGCAGCAGTATTACCGGGCGGTGTAAAGTCAATCACAACATCAGACTGAACAAAAACGGACCGCGCATCACTGCCAACAACAATCTCTGTGCCTGGGATTTTATTACCGACGGCAGGATGAACAGAAACCTCAGAGCCAGCAACGACAATACCTATGTCACTATTATTCACAGCGCCAACATTGGCTTGTCCCATGCGGCCCATGCAGCCCACAATTCCAACTTTTACCTTATCCACAATGCAACGCCCTTATTTGCCTCTCACGACCAATGCCTAACACGGCATACAATAAAATGGAAAAATTGGGCACTAAAAAGAAAAAGCCCGCATTGCTCAGCTTTTTATTCACCATGCCATAGGTCTGCATCAATAGGTTTTAATAAAATCAATACGTCAAGTCACGCCGTCGAATGCTCACCCCAAGCTTTCAAAGGTCACGAAGCCTTTATTGCTTCATATTATTTGAGCTGGCTGATCCATTCGCGTAGCAAAACCACCCCCTCAGAGTGAATCATCGTGCGGCCTAGCTCCGGCATCATTATTCCCGGATCAACAGAGTTTAAACGGTAAATAAGGATCGATTCATCCGGATTTCCTGGGGCAATATCATATGTAAAGCCCCCTGACCCCCTGCCTGCTGCAACGGGCCTTTTATTATACCCCCATGTCGTCGGGTTAGTTTCCAAATACGTTAAAAACAAACCAGATGTAGAAGCGGGCCCCTCAACCCGGTGACAATGGGCGCAGTTTACATCAAGATACGCGCGTGAACGCGCCCCAATCGGTGCAGACACATCATCAATCGCTGGCATTTTAGGTACCCCAGCAAGATCAGACAACCCATGCAAATACCCTGCATCAACCCATTGTTGCAGCTGGTTTTTATCTCCATTCCCATAATGATAATCATAGTTCAAGTTTCGCGCTTTTGGTCCAATTGGCGAAAATTCCTTGTTAAACGTATGACAGCCCTTGCACTGGTTTTTGTTGGGCACGACATAGTCTGTGCTGCGCGCAATGCCTGCTTCATCCAACCACGGCACAGGTATAGTTTTACCCGCCACCTTAAGAACTGCGTCCGTTTGGTCTTCATTCCAAACATAAGCCCATGCGTTCCACCCACTTGACTGATGAATAAGAAGCCTTGTCTCAATAAGGCGGATATTCTCTTCCGGCTTTCTAAAATCAGCCGGATAGGCAAAAGTTTTCACCAACACAGTACCAAGAGGGAAGCTGAAGACCTCGTTGGGGTTATATGCCGCACCCAACCCTTTCGGCATATATACAAACCGGTACTTATGAGCATAATCCGTAAATAAAGGGACTTTAATAGCAAAAGGTAAAACACCCTCAGCCGGGACTTGCGCCTGTGGGTTTGAGAATAACCCATATGCTGACAAAAGCTTTGCTGGGCGTTTTTGCATTAGGGCTGCATCATCCACTGCCGCAAATATTGGCGGTGCTATCACCAACAACACAGCAAAAAGAGCAACGAAACACATGTTTGTGGCACTTTGCACCAAACTTTCCCTAACCATATTTTTAGCCGCCAGTTTGGTTTTCTGCCGCAGTCCAAACAGTATCACCTGCCGCATCCTGCGGTAGCTGCACTGCTGAACGAACATCAATTGCCCCTTTATAGCTATTAATATCACGGTCAACTTCCGCATCCCACGGCACGATCATGTCATAAACGAAATCGAGGTTGGCAAAACTAGTGCCCTCTTTTTCATCAATATAAATAGCATCGTCTTTATCAGGGCCAAAGAAAGCCGCCCAAATACCATCAACAGCACCATCCCATACAATATCCGGTATCGGCAGCCCTGTTTTTGGCTGCACAAGCTCAGCGACAAGAGTGTCTGGTTCATAGCCGGCTTTACCGTATGTATTATCGTGGACATAAACGTTACGAGCGAACGGATTATAGTTTGGGTCATCAAATTCACGTGGATAAGTGGCAATCAGTACATTCACCGTGGGGTTGTCACCAATCTCATTGCTAAAAACTTCCACATCCCGGTTGGCCATTACCATAATGCCGGTGCCTCGTGGAACCGTACCAACAATGTTTCCCGGGGGCGCAAAATTAGCCACATCATTTGAGATGGATTTATTATTAAATACACGTACCGAGTGCCCGCCCATTTGCGGCAGGTTAGGCAGGTCAAATATCAGGATTCCGCCCGTATTATGCGTAGTAATATTATCATGCACATCAGCGTAATAACTGTTTTCAATTTCGATGCCTGCAACATTAAGCTCGGCGCGGCTGTTCCGCACAATAATCTGCTGACTTTGGCCAACATAAATACCGGCGTCAGACGCCCCTTTAACAACAGCACCATCAATTAGAACATTTTTAGACTCAACAGGATATAGGCCATAAGCGCCATTTTCTGAATTTGGCCCGCGTGTCCACTCTACACGAACATTTTTGAAGGTAACGGTATCAACACCCTTTGCCTTTATGCCATCACCCGGCGTATTTTCAATCGCCAGCCCTTCAATCCACGCATTGTCAGATGTAATAAGAAAACCCTCAGAGCCAGATTTCTGGTTAGTGAATGACAGAATGGTTTTATCCATGCCTGCACCGCGCACTTTTACGTTTGGTATATCAAGCGACAAAGCACCAGAAAATTCAAACCGGCCTTCACCAATTTCAATAACGGTACCAGGTTCCGCCAAAATCAAAGCCTCTTGCAAAGCTTCTTGAACATCACCCGACATATCAATGCGAACTAACAGGCCCTCTGCATGCACAGCCGCGCTGCAGAACACGAGCGCAACAAGCCAAATTTTCCCAAATGTGCGTTTCATTGTTTTCCCCTTTGCACCTGAGGTTTTCCTCAAGAACATTCCAATGATATCCATTAAACCCTCATCCTGTTTGCCTCAACAATAAGAAAAGGTCAAATAAAATGAAACTTATTCACTTTTTGTGAGTTGCCTAGCCTCAGTTATTGTGGCAATTCGGATGATATGTTTCAGCCGCAACCAATAGGACAGAAATGGCCAAACTAGGCTTAACGATCAAAAAGCAACCTAAGCAAGCCCGGGCAAAAGCACGTGTTGAAAAAATACTGTCCAGTGCGGAACGCTTATTAATTAGCGAGGGCCCTGAAGCTATTTCCACCACAGCAATAGCTCAGAAAGCTAATGTTCCTGTTGGATCAATCTATCAATATTTTGAAGATAAAGATGATATCATCATGCAACTGTATGATGCAGCATACGGTGACATTGAAGAAATAATGTCCTCTAAATTAAAGGCGCTGGACCTCACTTTGAGTTTTTCAGCTGTTATTCGGGAAGTTTTGCAAGCTTTTTGGCAAGCGGCGAAAACTCACCGAAGCTTCAGGCAGCTTACTCGCTGGGCCAATAGTAAACGCTCCTTGTGGGAAACAACACCCACTGCAGACAGCAGCCTAGGACAGCTTATACGGAAAACCCTTACTATAGCAGGGGCCAAGTTGCCGCCCCAGAAGGAAGCCGTTGTTCTCAGTACTACGGTTACCATTGTCTCGGTTCTCGTCGATTTGGCGATTGAAGAACAAGATGAAGACAAAGCTGCCGCAATATTAGAAGAGCTTGTTATTCTGCTTACCAAATATTTTAGCTAACCTATTCTAAGAATAACTAAGGAAACGTCTTAGAATAAAACGAGCATTATTCCACCCGGTCTCTGCCATAATAATCACAGGTAAACTCCTGATAGGAATAATTATGGCAAAAATAACAAATATAGAAAATATTGAGTGGGTCAAAGTTGAGGGGCCAGGAAATTTTGAGGTCTTTCGCAAACCAATGACCCCAACAGCAGACGCCTGTAATCTAGGTAGCAGCCTATATAGATTAGCGGCGGGTAAAACAGCGCTACCTTTTCATCATCATTCCGGCAACGATGAAGCCATCTATATGCTTTCGGGAGAAGTTTTCCTGAGACTGGGCGAAGAAAGTCACACCTTAAAAGCAGGGGACTATGTAACATTCCCGGCAGGAACAGGCATCGCACATCAAATTAGCAACCGCAGCGATAAGCCCGCGGAATTTCTATGTCTCTCTACAATGGAAAAAACAGATGTAGTCTTTTATCCAGATTCCAACAAAATCGGTATCATGGCAGGTGTTGCGCCAGGTGGAAAAGCTGACGGATGGAGCAATATATCCTTTATGCAACATGACCCTGTCGAATATTGGCAAGGGGAAGACAGTTAGCACCCTCACAAAAAAGGCCAGCAAATTTGCTGGCCTTTAAATGTTTAATCCGTGAGGTCTTCCCAAATATCTTTCACCTTGGTGAAAAATCCTTCGGAACGCGGTGAAACGGTGTCGCCACCTTCTGCGGCGAACTCCTCAAGCAGTTCACGCTGACGTTTTGTCAAATTAACTGGTGTTTCAACAATTGTCTCAATGATCATGTCGCCAGTAAAGCCACCATTAAGCTCGGGCATACCTTTACCACGCAAACGGAACTGACGGCCTGACTGTGTGCCTTCCGGAACTTTAATCCGAGCACGCTTGCCTTCTATCGTTGGTACTTCAATCTGACCGCCGAGTGTCGCTGTTGCCATTGGAATTGGCACCTGACAATAAAGCATGTCACCGTCACGCTTAAAGAGCTCATGTGGTTTAATTGAAAGAAAGATGTATAGGTCACCAGCGGGTGCGCCTCTAGAGCCAGCTTCGCCTTCGCCAGCAAGGCGAATACGTGTACCTTCTTCTACACCTTTCGGGATTTTTACCTGTAGTTTTTTGTTTTTGTTAACCCGGCCAGCACCGTGACAGCTTTTACAAGGGTTTGTGATAACGTGACCCACGCCCTGACACTTAGGACAGGTACGCTCAACCATAAAGAAACCTTGGTTCGCACGTACTTTGCCGTGACCACCGCAAGTATCACAAACTTCAGGCTTTGAACCTGGTGCAGCACCAGACCCACTACAAGGCTCACAGCCTACAGAGGTTGGAACCGTGATTTTATCACTTTTTCCATTATAGGCATCCTCGAGCGTGATCTCCATATTGAAGCGCAAGTCGTTGCCGCGACCAGCCTGAGGGCCACCACCCCGGCGTCGGCCACCGCCGCCGCCCATAAAGTCGCCGAAAAATTCTTCAAAAACATCAGAAAAATCAAACCCGCCACCAGCACCACCGCGACCGCCGCCACCCATACCATTTTCAAAAGCGGCATGGCCGTATTGGTCGTAAGCGGCACGTTTTTGGGGGTCCTTCAAGACATCATAGGCTTCGCCCATTTCCTTGAATTTTTTCTCAGCTTCCGCATCACCTGGATTACGGTCTGGATGGTACTGCATCGCGGCTTTACGAAACGCTTTTTTCAACGTGGTTTCGTCACAACCTTTTGCAACACCAAGCAGCTCATAATAATCTTGTTTAGACATTGGCGGTTCCCCGCTTTAATTGCCAGGCTTTAAACAAAGGCGCCGTCCCCAAATAAATTCAGAGACGGCAAACCATTGTTAACACCCAGCGGCCAACTTACTTCTTGTCGTTTTCGTCTACTTCTTCGAAGTCTACGTCCACCACATCATCTGCATCTTCACCAGCTTCAGCTTCTTTCGCAGCAGCATCAGCTTGCTGTGCGTCGGATGCCCCTGCGGCTTCCTCTTGGCTTGCTTTATAAATTTGCTCACCAAGTTTCATAGATGCTTCTGTAAGGGCCTGTGTTTTAGCAGTGATAACTTCTGCATCATCACCCTCAAGCGCTGTTTTCAGCTCAGCAATTGCTGTTTCGATGGCTTTTTTGTCATCTTCACCAACTTTATCGCCGTGCTCTTCGAGGTTTTTCTCGGCAGAATGAACAAGGGCTTCACCTTGGTTCTTCGCTTCAACAGCCTCTTTACGTTGCTTGTCCGCATCAGCATTTGCTTCAGCGTCTTTCACCATTTTTTCGATATCATCATCAGACAAACCACCAGATGCCTGAATACGGATCTGTTGTTCTTTGCCTGTGCCTTTATCTTTTGCGGTTACATTCACGATACCGTTGGCATCAATATCGAACCCAACTTCAATTTGCGGCACACCGCGCGGTGCTGATGGAATACCAACAAGATCAAACTGACCGAGAAGCTTGTTGTCTGCAGCCATTTCACGCTCGCCTTGGAATACGCGAATTGTTACTGCGCCTTGGTTATCTTCCGCAGTGGAGAAAACCTGTGCCTTCTTAGTCGGGATTGTCGTGTTACGCTCAATAAGGCGTGTAAACACACCACCAAGCGTTTCAATGCCAAGTGAAAGTGGTGTTACATCAAGAAGAAGAACGTCTTTCACATCGCCTTGAAGTACACCCGCCTGAATAGCAGCACCCATCGCAACCACTTCGTCAGGGTTCACACCTTTATGTGGTTCGCGACCAAAGAACTCTTGAACAAGTTCTTGAATTTTAGGCATACGTGTTTGGCCACCAACGAGAACAACATCATCGATCTCGCCAGCAGTAAGGCCTGCGTCCTTAAGCGCTTTTTTACAAGGCTCAAGCGTACGCTTAACAAGATCTTCAACGAGGCTCTCAAGTTTAGCGCGTGTAAGCTTCAATTGAAGGTGTTTCGGGCCAGAAGCATCAGCTGTAATGAAAGGTAAGTTCACTTCAGTCTGCTGTGACGTAGAAAGCTCAATTTTCGCTTTTTCAGCAGCTTCCTTGAGGCGCTGAAGCGCCATTTTGTCTTTACGAAGATCAACAGTGTTTTCTTTTTTAAACTCGTCTGCAAGATAATCCACAAGACGCATATCAAAGTCTTCACCACCAAGGAACGTATCACCGTTCGTTGATTTCACTTCGAAAACACCATCACCAATTTCAAGAACGGACACATCAAATGTACCACCGCCAAGGTCAAACACTGCAATCGTGTGGCCATCTTCTTTTTCAAGACCATAGGCAAGTGCTGCAGCTGTTGGCTCATTGATGATCCGAAGAACTTCAAGACCCGCAATTTTACCCGCATCTTTTGTTGCTTGACGCTGTGCATCATTAAAATACGCCGGCACTGTAATCACAGCTTGGTCAACATCTTCACCAAGATAGCTTTCAGCTGTTTCCTTCATTTTTTGAAGAATCATCGCAGAAACTTGGCTCGGAGAATATTTTTCACCTTTGGCTTCAACCCATGCATCACCGTTGTCGGCTTTTACGATGTCATAAGGAACCATGTCTTTGTCTTTTTGCGTCGCTGGGTCATCAAATGTACGACCAATCAAGCGCTTAATTGCAAAAAGCGTGTCGCCAGGGTTTGTTACAGCTTGACGTTTCGCAGCCTGACCTACAAGCCGCTCACCATCATCAGAAAAACCAACAATAGACGGCGTAGTACGCGCACCCTCTGAGTTTTCAATTACTTTTGGTTTGGACCCGTCCATGATGGATACACAAGAGTTTGTTGTACCCAGATCAATACCAATTACTTTACCCATTTTTTACCTCATCCCTTTGCAGCCGACTGCTTGGGCCCACCATGGCACCCGTTTACAGCCTCTGGGGCTAGTTTAAAATTATTACCATCTGACATTTCTCAAAACATATTAAGAGCTGTCACTTTCACGGCCTATATAGGGTTACTAAGGCGACCCCGCAAGGGCCGCTTTCAATAATTTTTTGAGGAAATGCCCTACAAAAAGCCTTTTGGCGAAGGCTTCTTGACATTAAGCGCTTCAATAAAAACCTTTATGCGAGTAATCAGTCGTTGCAAATAAAGGATGTGCAACTAAACTCGCGCGGCATGTATTTAATGAATAAGGCGCTAAGAATAAGCCATGAATGACAAGACAGCAAAACCCGTGAACAATGAAAACAGCAAACCAGCAAACGTTAGCGCCAAGCCCAAAAGTGAAGCCACAGCTTTTGTGAAAGACATTCTTTCAATCGCTGCTTTCTACTTGGTTTTTACTACTTTCGCATGGGGCGCTTTCCATATCCCCTCAGGCAGTATGGAGCCAACACTTGAAGTCGGCGACAGGATTTTTGTCTCAAAACTTACCTATGGCTATAACCGTTATTCTTTTCCATTTGATCCTAAGTTCATTACGGAAAGCCATATTCTGAGCGATACTCCTGAACGCGGAGACGTTGCAGTATTCACGCTGCCCTACCGCAATAACACAGACTTTATTAAACGCGTTATCGGCCTACCTGGAGATA
Organism: uncultured Kordiimonadaceae bacterium; assembly: GCA_963976155.1. Taxonomy (GTDB): domain Bacteria; phylum Pseudomonadota; class Alphaproteobacteria; order Sphingomonadales; family Kordiimonadaceae; genus Kordiimonas. The sequence continues at coordinate 29,133 of CAXBKT010000012.1, forward strand.
CAATTCAAGTGTCTGCTGGTCGTTTGTTCATTAATGGAACAATGGTAAAACGTTCCTTTGTTCGCGACGTAAACTATCAAGATTATAATGGTGTTGACCGGCGGGTAAAAGAATATGAAGAAGAACTGCCCGGCGGTGTGAAGCACCGTATTTACGAGCGTACAGACCAAGGCCCTTATGACAATACGCCGCTTTATGTTGTACCCGTAGGCCATTATTTCATGATGGGTGATAACCGAGACGGTAGCGGAGATAGCCGCATATTGTCCGATATGGGTTATGTGAATCAGAAATATCTGGTTGGCCGGGCTGATGTAACAACATTCAGCCTATATGACTGTGATCAGGGCAAAGACATATTCTGCCCAATCGGCGTTCCTCTTGGTCGTTTCTTCAACAGCTTAAACTAGAAACTTCAGCACTTCCAAAAGCCTCGGGATGTTGTAGGCCATCATCGCCAATTACATCCCATTTCGCTTTTGAATTAACCCAGATATGATGAGTTACCTTAAGACCCTTACCACCCCCCGTTATTCCCCCTGCTGGCGCAAACATTCTTGTTTCGTCATTCTCTCCAGGAAGCGGTGAGCCGCATGTTTTACAAAAGCATGTCTTCCAATCTGCATCAGGCTTCTTCCATGAAGAAATTTGGTCTTCGCCTCGTATCCAACTAAAGGCGTCTTTCGAAAATACAACAACAGGAATACCATTACTGCCTGTCGACTTTTGGCAAATAGTACAGTGGCAAACAAAAATTTGTGAAATATCATCATCTATTTCAAATGCGACTTTGCCACAATTACACTGTCCCGAAACCATCAGCACCCCCACCACAGCTATAATGTTTTATCTGAAAGAAGACTCAACAACGTTTTAATCAATTGTTCCAAATTGGATTATCTAATTCTTTTATATATTCAGCGTGCGCCTGCAGCTCTTCTTCTTTCACAGGGAAGCTTCGCGGCTCACGCTTTTTCTTTGGTGCCGCGGCAACTGCTGCTTTGGCAACAGCAAGATCCATCCCGCCCTGACGCCCTCCCAATAGCTCAATATAGACCTCAGCTAATATTTCAGCATCTAAAAGGGCGCCGTGTAATGTCCGGTGGGTGTTATTGATGGCAAACCGCTTGCAAAGAGCGTCTAGACTATTCGGTGACCCCGGAAATTTTGTCCTTGCTATCGCTAGTGTATCAATGAAGCGCTTTGAATGAATTATTGGGCGGCCAGCATTCTCAAGTTCCCAATTAATAAATTTCATGTCAAACTCGGCGTTATGCGCAACAAGTACTGAACTATCGCCTATATACTCTAGAAACTCGTCCATGATCTCAGAAAAAACAGGTTTATCGCTCAAAAACTCTGTCGATAGACCGTGAATTTTAAACGCACTTTCAGGGACTTCGCGTTCAGGATTTACATATACATGATGGTGACTACCCGTAAGCGACTGATCCACCATTTCAACTAGGCCAATTTCGATCAGTCTGTCGCCAGAAAGTGGGTCAAATCCAGTAGTTTCTGTATCAAAAATCAACTCACGCATTTGCCGCTTCTTTCTTTATGTCTTCAATAATTTGAGCAACTTGTTTTTCTGCGTACTCAAGACCTTTGTCCGTTTCAACCACATAGTCAGCGCGTGCACGCTTTTCCTTATCGGGCGTTTGCTGCTCTAAAATATGCTCAAATTTTTCTACCGTCATATTGGAGCGAGCCAAAACCCTTTCTCGTTGAACATCCTCTGGTGCAGATACTACCACAACCTTGTGACACCCTTTGTCCCCAGACGTTTCAAAAAGAAGCGGTACATCAAGCACAACAAAAGCAGCGTCTTCACGCTCAGCTCTTTCAAAAAAACTGATGCGTTTTTCATTCACCATAGGATGAATAATAGCTTCTAATTTCTTTTTTTCACTCACATCTGCAAAAACTATCGCGCCTAGTTTAGCTCTATCCAGATCGCCATTCATTGTTACACCGGGGAAAGCAGCTTCAATTAACTGAATAGCATCTCCGTCTTTTGCCTGCAGCTTGTGAACAGTTGCATCAGAATCAAAAACAGGGATGCCTGCATCCATAAACATTTGTGCCGTTGCGCTTTTCCCCATACCAATGGAGCCAGTTAAGCCAACAATTATCATGATAATTTTGCCTCTAACTTTGCACGTAATACAGTATCAAATCCAACGTCATAACCAAACCAAAGCTTGAAAGCGGCAGCTCCTTGATGAACGAGCATACCAAGGCCATCTACGGTTCGCAGTCCTTGTGCTTTAGCTTTTGCCAACAACTCTGTTTCGAGGGGCTTATAGACAATATCATATACGACGGTGTCTTTTGCAGCAGCAGATAAATCAAGTTCAAGTCGAGCTTGCCCATCCATGCCAAGGACTGTTGTATTTATAATGAGGCCAGAAGCAGAAACAGCATCTGCTCTATTGTCCCAGTCCACAACCGTCATTCGGCCCCGACCAATATCATTAGCAATTACTTCTGCTTTCGCACGCGTTCGGTTGCTAATCATTACCATGGGGATATTTTCAGTTAACAAGCCAAGCGCTGCAGCACGGGCTGCACCACCTGCCCCTAGAATAAGGACTGGTTTATCCACAGGATAATCTGAAACAGTGTTTTTTAGGTGAGCAACAAGACCAAGACCATCCGTATTAAACCCTGTAAGCGTACTATCTTCATTAATCTTGACGGTATTTACGGCCCCCATTTGCCGCGCAAGCGGTGCAACCTTATCAAGGAGGGGTACAATATCTGTTTTATGAGGCACAGTAACATTGAAGCCTGACAACCCATCAAGCTTAGCTTGTTCTATGAAAGCAGCAATCTCACCGGGCGCCACTTCAATTGCTGTATAATCACCGTCAATTCCGACCGCTTCCATCCAATGTTTGTGGATAAAAGGGGATAAGGATTGTGCAATAGGAAAACCAATAACAGCTGCTTTTTTAAAATCAATACTCATAGTTCAACTCATAAAGGCATTAAAGAGTGGCGTCGTAGAAAATCCAAAAAAGGTAATAATGGCAAGCCAAGTATGGAAAAATAATCCCCTTCAACCTTGGTAAAAAGCTGCGCACCAAGCCCCTCAAACTGGTAATATCCCACACTCCAGAAAGCGTTTTCGCCAACATTTTCGAGATATCTGCGTATAAAACCCTCACTTAATGGACGTACCGTCAGTTTAACTACATCAATATGTCGCCATATTGCTTTACCATCTTGGCAAACGACAATCGCAGAAAAGAGTTGGTGTTCTCCTCCTGATAAGGCGCTCAGTGTTTCCTCTGCGTCTACCATATTGCTTACTTTGGAGAACACTCGACCATCTTTCACAAGCAGTTGGTCCGCACCCAAAACAAAGGCGTCCGAATGCACATAAGACATTGTGCGTGCTTTTGCTTCCGCTAGAGCATCTGCGACCATACGCGGTGATCCGCCACTTTTTAGCAAATCAGCCTTAATTGCATCCTCATCAACCATTGGTCTTTTAATGGTAAAATCCACCCCGGCATTCGCAAGCATCTTTGCCCGTGTTTCGCTGCCAGATGCGAGTATCAAGTCGGTCATGATATTTCTTTCACCCGAGCCGTGCCTTTGGGCTGTGTTTCTAACCAACCATAATATCGGTTGAGAATAGCCGCCGCCGATTCTTCAATGGATCGGCGTGTCACGTCAATTGTCTGCCAGCCTCTGTCCGTGCAGTACCGGCGGCATTCTTTAATTTCGCTCAAAATATGCTCATGGTCAGTATACAGAGCTTCTTCATTTTCATTGATAGAGCGTAATCTATTTGTTCGAATTTGCACCAAACGCTCAGCGCTAGTTGTCAGACCAATCACAAATTTATTTTTAAGATTATCCAGCTCCTGTGGCATTGCACAGCCAGGTACAAAAGGCACATTTAAGGTTTTGTAACCCTTGTTAGCCAGATAAATACTTGTAGGTGTTTTAGAGGACCGTGATACCCCAACAAGAACAATATCAGCTTGTTCAACATCTTCCACAAGTACACCATCATCATGTGCCATTGTAAAATGTAAGGCATCAATACGCTGAAAATAATGCGCGTCCATTGTATGCTGTCGCCCCGGTTTATGGGATGCCTTCTGCCCAAAATAAGAGCCAAGCAAATTAATGACTGGGTCCAAAATTGACAATACAGGCAAGTTTTTATCCATACAGCAACGTTCAAGCGTTTCCCGGATTTCTGTATTAACAAGTGTATACATTACAAGTCCTGGGTGCTCGCTAATATCCTCCATCAATCGTTCCATTTGCATGGCAGACCGGACAAGAGGCCAATAATGTTTATACACATTGACACCTTCAAATTGCACAAGCGCCGCTGATACAATAGCTTCTAGCGTTTCACCTGTAGAATCTGAAACCAAATGCAAATGAAATTGTGTCTGCTCAGTAGGCATTCTTCTTGACCTATATCTCTAAACATTACCCGGTGGAGGACTCATGGGAGTAGCCTGTGGATAACTTGTTGACGAAGTGGTGCATAAGTAAGGTAGGCCACTTACCCCCAATTTGGGAAGACTTTGCGCACAAGTATTCCAATTTTATCCCAAGGCCTTAATTTATGGGATAACCTAAACATACTAATGATAGGTTTGATTGGTTTTCCACAGGTTTTAACTTTTGCATCAGAAGGAAATATCAAGATTATTAATTCTATCCACAAACTTATCCTCAATTTTGCGGCACGGTGACGCAGATCAAAAAATTTGTGGGTAATCTTGTGGATAAGTGGTTATCCCCAGTTTCCACAGGGATTCACTACTACTACAATAATTTCTATAAATATTATTTATGTAATAGGGTAATCACTTTATAGCTTTGTCGACCCGTAAATTTTTCAGGCATTACACTCATGGTTAAAATTCTACTCGAGACTCTCAAAGGAAATCCTGGTGAAAAAGTTCCATTTTGGTTCATGCGCCAAGCTGGTAGGTATTTACCTGAGTACCGGGAAATACGCGCTAAAACACCATCCTTCATGGAGTTTTGTTATAACCCTGATAAAGCGACAGAGGTAACACTTCAGCCAATTCGCCGATACGGAATGGATGGGGCGATTTTATTTGCTGATATTCTTGTTGTGCCCGACGGTCTTGGTCAGCAGGTTTGGTTCGAGGCTGGACATGGTCCCAGACTTGATCCTGTAGCTACTGAGGCTGCGTATGCTAAGTTATCGCTCTCAGGCTTCCATGAAAAGGTAGGTAACGTCTATGAGACCGTTAAACGGCTCTCCAGCGCTTTGCCTGAGAATGTAACCTTACTTGGTTTTGCAGGCGCACCTTGGACAGTTGCTACCTACATGATTGCGGGTCAAGGCAGTAAAGATCATGCAGCGGCACGACAGCTTGGATACGGCGAACCTGAACTATTTGGTAAAATTTTGGATATTCTTGTTGATGCCACAACTGAATATCTGTGCCGCCAAATTGAAGCTGGTGCTGATGTTGTTCAAATTTTTGATAGCTGGTCTGCGGCGCTCCCGGAAACAATGTTCCATAAATGGGTTATTGAACCTACAAAAGCTATTGTGGAAAAGGTGCGCGCCAAGCACAATGAAACACCTATCATTGGTTTCCCGCGCCTATCGGGTGCGATGCTGAAAACCTATGTGGAAAAAACAGGTGTAGACGGTGTTTCTTTAGACACTGGTGTTCCGCTTCAGTGGGCTGCCAATGAAATTCAGCCGCTTGCTTGTGTTCAAGGAAATCTTGATCCGCATCTTGTTGTATCGGGTGGTGACTTGATGGTTCAGGAAACAAACCGTATCTTGGAAGGCCTTAAAGGCAGGGCACATATTTTCAACTTAGGTCATGGTTTTGTGCCTGAAACCCCACCAGAAAATGTTGCACTTCTTTCAAAAACAATACAAAACTTCCGTCGTTAGAGGCGGCCGGCTCGGGATTATAGGGGAGTGATATGGAAGGTTTTTTAGGCGATGCATACCTATGGGTAAAAGCATTTCATATCATTTTTGTGATTTTCTGGATGGCTGGCATGTTTATGCTGCCTCGGTATTTTGCTTATCACAGTGAATGTGAAGTAGGTAGTGATGAGGATGTTAAATGGATTGAGCGCGAAGGACGTTTGATGCGCATCATCATTAATCCTGCGATGACGATTGCTTGGGTACTTGGCTTATCCCTTGTTCTCAATATTGGTTTTGGCGACGGTGGATGGTTGCACTTGAAGTTATTGTTGGTCTTCTTGCTCTCAGGCTTGCACGGTGTTTTTTCCAAGTGGCGGAAGCAATTTGCAGCAGGTGAACGCCGTAAAACAGAGAAATTTTACCGCAAGATTAACGAGTTACCTGCAGTATTTATAATTGCTGTGGTTGTTTTGGTGGTTGTTCGTCCATTTTAGATCGCCAATCTTCTTGACACCATCGTATAGCGTGGTATTTTTCTAGCATCTTGTTTCATGCAGGATGCTAAATCACCAAGCTTTAACTCCTATGATTGCCGATGTCCCAGTAGAGTTGTTCGGCATATAAGCTTCAAAAATGGGCTAACGCTCACCATTCCGGACAAAGAACACATAAAAATATGACTGATCCAATGCATCTACAGGATCTTAAAAACAAAACCCCAGCAGACCTTCTAGCGCTAGCGGAAGAAGTCGGTGTTGAAAACGCAAGCAGCATGCGCAAACAAGATATGATGTTTGCTATTCTCAAACAGTTTGCAGAAAAAGATATTGAAATCATGGGTATGGGCGTTATTGAAACGCTGTCCGATGGTTTTGGTTTCTTGCGCAGTCCGGAAGCGAGTTATCTTCCTGGCCCAGACGATATTTATATCAGTCCGTCGCAGATCAGACGTTTTGGTCTCCGGACAGGGGATACTGTTGAAGGACAAATTCGTGCGCCTAAGGATGGCGAGCGTTATTTTGCGCTTCTGAAAGTGTCTCAAATCAACTTTGAAGAGCCGGATAAAACCCGCCACAAAGTTCATTTCGATAATTTAACACCGCTTTATCCCGATGAAAAACTGAAATTGGATCCTGATGATCCAACAGTAAAGGACAAATCACCACGAGTGATTGATCTTGTTGCACCAATTGGTAAAGGTCAGCGTGCCTTGATCGTGGCACCGCCGCGTACTGGTAAAACAGTGTTGTTGCAGAATATTGCCAAAAATATTACACGCAACCACCCTGAATGTTATGTGATGGTGCTTCTGATTGACGAACGTCCTGAGGAAGTAACCGACATGCAGCGCAGTGTGGCTGCTGAAGTAGTTTCTTCTACGTTTGATGAACCAGCTTCTCGCCATGTTCAGGTTTCTGAAATGGTGATTGAAAAAGCTAAGCGCCTCGTAGAACACGGCAAAGATGTTGTGATTTTGCTTGATAGTATTACGCGTCTTGCACGGGCATACAATACCGTGGTTCCTTCTTCCGGTAAGGTTCTTACAGGCGGTGTTGACGCAAACGCCTTGCAGCGTCCTAAACGTTTCTTTGGTGCAGCCCGGAATATTGAGGAAGGCGGATCGCTTTCTATCATTGCAACGGCGCTTATTGAAACTGGTAGCCGCATGGATGAAGTTATCTTTGAGGAATTCAAAGGTACTGGTAATAGTGAGGTTATCCTTGACCGGAAGGTTGCTGATAAACGCGTATTCCCAGCGATTGATATTCTTAAGTCTGGTACGCGGAAAGAAGAACTGCTTGTTGATGCAGCGACACTTTCTAAAATGTGGGTTCTTCGCCGTATCCTTACACCAATGGGTACAGTAGACGCGATGGAATTCCTGCTTTCCAAGCTTAAAGATTCTAAGAATAACGATGATTTCTTTGCGCAAATGAACAACTAAGTTTGTTTGAAAATTTGAATTTAAAGGCCTACCGTTTGGTGGGCCTTTTTCTATTTGGGAGCATTGAAATGTCGTTCAAAATCTTATTAAACGGATTGGCAATATGATATCTTCTAAAACAGCACTGCTTATTATTGATGTGCAGGAAGCTATTGATGACCCTAAGTGGGGGCAGCGTAATAACTCTGATGCTGAAAAGCGTATAGCAGAGTTACTCAAATATTGGCGGGGAAAAAATGCCCCCATTGTTCATATCAGACACGATTCCAATGAAGCTGGGTCGCCTTATAGACAGGGCCAACCTTTGCATAAATTTAAGGATATAGTGAAGCCACTAATGGGTGAGACAGTTATTGGAAAATCTACCAACAATGCTTTTGTAAATACTGATTTACATAAATGGTTAGAGACCACTGATATAAAACGTTTGGTTATTTGCGGAGTTCTTACTCAGCACTCTGTGGATTGTACAGCGCGTATGGCTGCAAGCCTTGGATATAAAGTTACTGTTGTTTCAGATGCAACAGCAGCAACTGAAGTTAGAGATACTACCAGCAAAGAATGGTCAGCAGACAATGTGCATAACTTAACGCTTGCGCATTTGGCTGCTGATTACGCCGATATAAAAATTACTAAAGAATTATTGGTCTAGCGCTCCAGATGCCTCAAGCGCCTTGCCTTCGTTTACCGATAGAGCGCCTTCAAGAACGAGAAGTGCACGCTTGGTATATAAGCCACCATCTCCTGAATAGCCGCCTAGTTTACCACCTGAACCTAAAACGCGGTGACATGGAATAAGGATAGGTAAAGGGTTACGCCCGCATGCTGAGCCTACTGGTTGGGCTGCAGAGCCAATGTCTTTTGCTAGCGCTCCGTACGATGTTGTCACACCGTAAGGAATTTTTAGCATTGCTTGCCATACTTTCTCTTGGTGCTTGGTACCCATTGGCTCAAGAGGTAGATCAAACTCGGTGAGATCACCATCAAAATAGGCATCTAATTGCCGCTTGGCTTCCAGTAAAAGAGGGGATGGTTCCTGAAAGGGAGACCAACCCCAATCAAGCGCAACAATGTTACTTTCTATTTCTGTGATAGTAATATCAATGACAGGTGTATGCATCGATAGTTGCGACATGCTTGGCCTCGGAGTAAAGAAGGAATATTAGGTTTTTATCTTGCTAGTGTGCTTAGCAGGTTGCTGCAAGAATATTCGAGAGATTTTATGACGAGTACTGACGCTATATCTGACACAATTTTTGCACTTTCGAGCGGATCGGGTGTCGCTGGTGTGGCTGTGGTGAGACTTTCGGGTGCTTCTTCTTTTAATGCCTTAATGCAGTTAACCTCGAAGGTCTTACCTAAAATACGGATGGCTGCTGTTCGGGAATTGAAGGATCCATCTTCCGGTGCCCGTCTTGATCAAGCATTGGTAATTTGTTTTGAAAGCCCCTCAAGTTTTACCGGGGAAGATATCGTTGAACTCCACCTTCATGGAGGTAGGTCTGTTGTATCAGGGATTCTCGAGGCGCTATCCGCTATGCCAGGATTGCGCCCTGCAGAACCTGGGGAGTTTTCCAGACGAGCATTTGAGCAAGGTAAACTTGATCTGACGGAAGCTGAGGGTCTCAATGATCTTATTCATGCACAAACAGCGGCACAGCGTGAGCAAGCACTTAGGCAAATGGACGGTGCTCTTAAGGATTTATACGAAGGATGGCGGGCTAGGTTGGTTGGTCATCTAGCGCATCTTGAGGCAGACATCGATTTTCCGGATGAGGGCTTACCAGAAGGAGTCGCAGGGGCCGTTTTACCCGAAATATTGCGTTTGAAAGAAAATTTAACACAATATCTTGTGGATGGGCGTCGAGGAGAGGCTTTACGAGATGGTTTTCGTATTGTGATTCTTGGTGAACCTAACGCGGGTAAGTCCACGCTTCTGAATGCACTTGCTAAATCTGATGTAGCGATTGTTTCTGAGGAAAAAGGAACCACTCGAGATGTGATAGAAGTATCGCTTGATCTTGGGGGCTATCCTGTGAGGTTGATTGATACTGCAGGTCTTCGGGAAGGTGAAGGAGCAATTGAAAAAGAAGGCATTCGCCGCGCCCGTCTGAAGGCAGAAGATGCAGATTTACGATTAGTATTGGTACGGGCGGATGAGTGGCCAGTGCTTCCAAAAATGGCAACAGAGTGGCTCGATGAACGAGCTTTATTGGTTGTTACTCAAAAAGATCGTGTGCCAATGTTCCACGTGGAACATCATGAGGTACCTGAAGCGGTTTCTGATTATATAGTAATGTCGGCAAATGAAGATGCTGACTTATCTATACTGTTTTCTAAATTGGAAGATCACGTGACGATTGCGATGGCTCCGAGGGAAGTTCCATCGCTTACCCGCGTAAGACACCGCCGGGCACTCGAGGAGTGTGTAGAACATTTATCCCGTTTTGAAGAGAATGCCGGGATTGACGCCGTGCTTGCTGCGGAAGATGTTCGAATGGCGGCACGATCTTTGGGGCGTATTACGGGGCGTGTGGGTGTGGAAGATATGCTTGATGTTGTTTTTTCTGATTTTTGTATCGGGAAATAGATGTTTCACGTGAAACATCTGAAATGGACATCATTTATAAAAGCGCTCAAGCTTTGACTTAGGGCTTATAGGTATATATATCATGCGCGAATCCATGGCTGAGCAAAAATACATATTGCCGAGCTATTTTAGTTTCTGCTCTTTGTAAGTTGAACAGGTTAGGCAAGTTGCATGAATGAGTTTGATGTCATTGTTGTTGGTGGTGGGCATGCAGGTTGCGAGGCTGCGGCAGCTGCTGCGCGTGTTGGTGCAAAAACACTTCTTGTAACGCATAAGCCAGAAACTATCGGTGAAATGTCCTGTAACCCGGCAATTGGTGGTTTGGGGAAAGGTCACCTTGTCCGGGAAATCGATGCACTTGACGGTTTGATGGGGCTTGTTGCTGATGCATCAGGTATCCAGTATCGTTTGTTGAATCGAAAGAAAGGCCCAGCAGTGCAGGGCCCGAGGGCTCAGTCTGACCGAAAACTATACCGTGAAGCCATGCAGAGTATTCTGGAAGATTATGAAAATCTTACAATACAGGCAGGGGCTGTCGAAGACCTTATCATTAATAGAGATACGAGTAAGCCTGCGACAGAGGGTGTGATCCTTTCAGATGGCACTACTATAACTGCTGGTGCAGTTGTGCTTACAACAGGTACATTCTTGCGTGGTCTCATCCATATTGGTGAGAAAAAAATTCCAGCAGGGCGAGTGGGGGAAGCGCCGGCGCTGGGCTTATCTGATACTATGGAAGAACTTGGTTTTGAGCTGGGCCGTTTGAAAACAGGTACACCCGCGCGTATAGATGGCCGGACAATTGATTGGTCCCGGTGCATTGAACAACCAAGTGACGAATATCCTGTGCCATTCTCTTTCTTAACTGATAAGATTGAGGTACCTCAGATTAGCTGTTATCTGACGCGTACCACGCAGGTTACACATGACATTATTCGTGAAAACTTGCACAGGTCACCTATGTATAGTGGACAGATTGACAGTAAGGGGCCGCGGTACTGCCCCTCTATTGAGGATAAGATCGTGCGGTTTTCCGACAAGGAAAGTCATCAAATTTTCCTTGAGCCAGAAGGATTGGATGATCATACAGTTTATCCAAATGGTATATCCACAAGTTTGCCAGAAGATGTGCAGGAAGCCATGATCTCTTCTATTCCTGGGCTTGAAAATGCAAAAATTATTCAGCCTGGTTATGCTATAGAATATGATTTTATTGATCCTCGCGAACTTAAAGTAACACTTGAGACAAGGCGCGTAGATGGCTTCTATCTTGCGGGACAAATAAATGGCACCACTGGATATGAAGAAGCTGGTGCACAAGGCTTAATGGCCGGTGTTAATGCAGCACTTAAAGTAAAAGGCTCTGATACACCCTTTATACTGGATCGTGCCGATGGTTACATAGGAGTTATGCTGGACGACTTAGTCACACAGGGTACACGAGAGCCGTACCGTATGTTTACCAGTCGAGCTGAATACCGTTTATTGCTTCGGGCTGATAATGCAGACCAGCGCCTTACCGAAAAAGGTGTGTTGGTAGGTGTCGTTGGAAAAGACCGGGCGGAAGCATTCTCTATCAAAAAACAGGCATTGGATGCAGGCAGAAATGTCCTTCGCAGTTTGTCAGTGACCCCCAATGAGGCAGAAAAGCTGGGCCTTAAAATTAAGCAAGATGGTGTCCGGCGTACAGCTGAGGTGCTACTTGGTTTTAGTACAATTGACTTCAACCGATTGAAGGGCATATGGCCTAATGATCTGAAAGCAATAGATGTACGTGTTGCTGAACAGCTTGAAATTGATGCGATGTATCAGGGATATTTGGATAGGCAGGAGCAAGATATTGCGGCCTTCAGAAAGGATGAAGAACTCATCATACCGGAGAGCGTAGACTTCTCAAAGATAGCGGGACTTTCAAACGAAATGCAGGAAAAATTTAAGTTGGCAAGGCCAGCAACACTCGGTGCTGCTGCGCGGATTGCTGGCGTTACACCTGCTGCACTGACACTTTTGTTGGGCCACGTAAAAAAGCGACTTGCTGCTGCTTAAGTAAGGAATGACATCTGTGAGTTATAGCTTTACTGACCTCATTGCCGAGTTGAATGTTTCACGTGAAACATCAGACCGACTCGAAATATATGGGCAGCTCCTTACTAAATGGCAAAAGGCTAAAAACCTTGTTTCCAATAGCACGCTGGATGATATCTGGCGCCGGCACTTTCTCGATTCGGCTCAGCTTGTACCATTATTGAGAGGTGTTTTTGGCGAAAAGCCAATTTCTATGCTTGATATTGGTTCAGGCGCGGGTTTTCCTGGCTTAGTACTTGCCTCCATGAATATAGGCACAGCACACATGGTTGAGTCCGTCGGACGGAAATGTGTGTTCATGCGGCAAGTGGTGCGTGAAACTGGCGCTGACGCTATCGTTCACAATGTGCGCGTCGAAGAAATTGAAACTTTTGATGTTGATATTATTACATCTCGTGCTTGTGCGCGCGTTGCCCAATTGCTCACTTGGTCTGAACCTTTTCTGGCACAGTCCCCGGAAATTTGGCTTTTGAAGGGGGAAGGTGCAGAAGAAGAATTGACCGAAGCACAGGCTTATTGGAAGATGAACATAGACCGTTATCCAAGCCAATCTGATCCGAGTGGGGTGATCTTAAGGCTTCGTGGTATCGAAAAGATATAAGTGTTTGAAAGTATGCTCTTTTTAAGGGCAAGACGGGGATACAGGGTATGCATACCGGTTCAGGTGCTCACATCATTGCTGTGGCCAACCAAAAAGGCGGTGTTGGTAAAACAACAACGGCTATTAA
>CAXBKT010000013.1:0-42190 GCA_963976155.1 uncultured Kordiimonadaceae bacterium
TCTACCGCAACTTTTAGGGGATCTATGCCAAGGCTTGATAAAAAGTCCCAGACGCTTGTTCCAGCAGGGATCGTCTTTTCATCCCCATTCACTGTTATCGTAATCAAGTTGTCCATGCCTTTATGCCCAGCAACAGAGATGCCAGCAGTGTTATTTAGCTAATATATAAAAGAATGATGAAACAAAATTCACCTTCTCACTTTGCATGCCATGCATATGGCATTATACAGGTTGCTTCAAGCGATCTGTTTATGAATGAGCGTAACGTATGAGTGAAAATATCTCACGGTCTATTCTGGTGCTTAATGGCCCAAACCTTAACTTGCTGGGTACGCGAGAGCCAGAAACATATGGCAGTACAACGCTTGAAGAAATCAAAGAAACAACATCAAGGTATGGTGAACAACTAAAGTATGCAGTTGATTTCCGCCAAACCAATATAGAGGGAACGCTGGTAGATTGGATTCAGGAGGGCGCACAAACGTCAGTAGGTATCATACTGAATGCTGCGGCTTACACCCACACATCTGTTGCAATTCACGACGCGATAGCGGCTATCCAAATACCAGTAATAGAAGTACATTTATCCAACGTTTATGCGCGGGAGGAGTATCGTCATCATTCCTATGTCTCTGACGTAGCGGCTGGTGTGATATGCGGTTTTGGCGCACATGGATATATACTTGCGATTGACGCGTTAGTCGGTATGCTGCGCGACCAGTCTTGATCTAAGGGTAGACATAAATGTCAAAGTTAAAAGAATATAAAGACCTCATCCACGAATTGGCTGAGCTTTTGGATAAATCCACACTTTCCGAGATTGAAGTCGAAGAAGATGATTTCCGCATTCGGGTAGCTCGTGAAGTCTCAACTACTGTTAGCTACGCAGCCCCTGCTGCACCAGTTGCTGCCGCGGCACCTGCTGCTGCGGTTACAGCAGCGCCTGCAGCTACAGTTGTTGCCTCCTCTGCGGACCATCCTGGCGCAGTACCATCACCTATGGTGGGAACAACATACACAGCGCCCTCACCAGACGCACCTGCTTACATTAAAGTTGGTGACAAGGTGAAAGAAGGCGATACTCTCCTCATCATCGAAGCGATGAAGGTAATGAACCAGATTTCTTCTCCAAAATCCGGTACCGTTAAAGAGATTTTTTTCTCCGACGCACAGCCTGTTGAATTTGGCGAAGTACTTTGCATCATCGAATAAGGACATAATCCATGATTAAAAAAGTCCTTATCGCCAATCGCGGAGAAATCGCGCTCAGAATCCATCGTGCATGCCATGAAATGGGTATTGAAACAGTGGCGGTACACTCTACAGCAGACGTGGATGCAATGCATGTACGCCTCGCTAACGATTCTGTTTGTATTGGACCACCATCAAGCACTGACAGTTATTTGAATATTCCAGCTATTATCTCGGCTGCGGAAATAACAGGTGCTGATGCAATTCACCCCGGTTATGGCTTTCTGTCAGAGAATGCGCACTTTGCTGACATTGTAAAAGAACACGGTATTAGTTTTATTGGCCCAAAAGCGGATCATATTCGTACCATGGGCGACAAAATAACAGCTAAAGAGACAGTTAAGAAGCTCGGTATTCCAGTGGTTCCTGGCTCTGATGGCGGCATCACTGATGATGAAACAGCCCGCAAAGTCTGTGAAGAGATTGGATACCCTGTAATCATCAAGGCCTCGGCTGGCGGTGGTGGCCGTGGTATGCAAATTGTTCGCAGTGCTGATGAATTAAGCGTGAAATTACAGACATGCCGTACCGAGGCAAAAGCTTCTTTTGGTGACGACGCCGTTTATATCGAAAAATTTCTACTAAAACCACGGCATATAGAGTTCCAAATCATCGGTGACAATCATGGAAATTGCATACATTTAGGCGAACGTGACTGCTCCCTTCAGCGTCGGCACCAAAAGGTGCTTGAAGAAGCCCCTTCTCCGGTCATTGACGAAGAAACCCGCGCTCGAATGGGTGGTATTGTTGCTAAAGCAATGGCTGACCTTGGTTATTGCGGCGCTGGAACCATTGAATTCCTCTATGAAGACGGTGAATTCTATTTCATCGAAATGAATACTCGCCTTCAAGTTGAGCATCCCGTTACGGAAATGATCACGGGTATTGATATTGTCCGCGAACAGATTCGTGTGGCCGCTGGTGAAAAGCTTTCTTATACGCAGGATATGGTTCGTTTCTTTGGTCATGCCATTGAATGCCGAATTAACGCTGAACACCCCTTCACATTTATGCCAAGCCCAGGAACAGTGACACAATACCATGTCCCTGGTGGCCTAAACGTGCGCTGCGATAGTGCTGTTTATGCTGGATATAAGATTCCGCCCTACTATGACAGTATGGTCGCAAAACTAATTGTATCCGGCTATACGCGCGAGGGATGCTTATTACGCCTTCGCCGTTCACTCGAAGAATATGTAATCGATGGTGTTACAACGACGATTCCACTACATCAGGCGTTAATGGATAACGACGATTTTAAAGCTGGTGATTATGATATTCATTGGCTTGAAAAATTCCTAGAGAACTATAAAGACTAACGTTATATACTGGGGTTATGCCGCATGATGTCATAACCCCAAACCTCTTATTACAAGCCTATGCTACTGGCCTTTTCCCAATGGCAGATGGTCGTGACGACAGCGAGCTTTTCTGGGTAGACCCCGAAGAGCGCGGCATTATCCCCCTGAACAACTTCCACATCCCGCGCTCTCTTGCCAAGAAGGTGCGGCGGAATGCGTTTTATGTCACTCATGATACTAGTTTTAGTGCTGTTGTTCAGGCATGTGCTAAGCCTGCCAGAGGCAGGGAATCAACTTGGATAAGCGAGCGTATTGAACTCCTTTATACTGACTTATTTAATCGCGGTTTTGCACACTCTGTCGAATGTTGGCTAGATGGTGAATTAGTGGGTGGACTATACGGTGTATCACTAGGAGGTGCTTTTTTTGGCGAAAGCATGTTCAGTACAAAAACAGATGCAAGCAAAATTGCTCTCGTGTATCTTGTTACTCGACTAAAAACTGGGAAATACCAACTACTTGACACTCAGTTTATCACTGATCACCTAAAACAATTTGGCGCAGTTGAAATCTCTCGGCCAGCTTACCATTCGTCCCTTAGGAAAGCACTTCAACGCGATGATGCTGACTTTAATCAGTTGGAAGATGGCGTACCTGGATCAGTCATTTTACAGTTAATAACCCAAACATCATAAACAGGGTGCTCCAGCGCGTTTAGAGCTGGGCTTGAAGCAACCATCCAGCCTTGAAAGACTTTTTCGCGGACACCACCACGTTTTAAATCATCAATTTCTAGATATGCAAACGTTTCAGGCGGCTCTATTGGGGGTCTCGTCCTGCAATAACGTGCAGTAAGTGCCAGCGTGCCAAACCGCAACTCTTCCCCAATGGCCAACTCAAATTCAGTAATACGTGCTGTAATTTTATCAAGTGCACGTAATACTACTTGATTATGAGGTATACTCTGCACTTCATCAGGGACGTTGCTTACTTGAGCCATAACATAGGATGTAGGAGAGACAGCGCAACATACTGTACTAAGAATAGTTATAAAAAAGTGCCTAAATCTAGTCACCTTTATCCCCAGACGTGAATTTACCAATAAGACCTAGTAAATCTATTGCATCTTGTGTTTCTTCAATAAGGTCACCGTCAACAAGCATTTCCTCATCTCCCCCCGGTAGTAATGTCAGATATGACCCACCAAGTAGACTTTCTGAAGAGATAGCCGCGGCGGTATCAAGCGGTAAGGTCACACCGGTTGCAACGGAAAATTTCACAATCGCTTGATAGGTTTTATTATCAAGAACACTTTCTAGAACTGTACCGACCTTTATGCCTGCAACACGTACATCGCTGCCAACACCCAGCCCGTCAATACGATCAAACCTAGCAGAAAGAGTATATCCATTCACAGTTGCTACATCAGTTCGCTCATAAGCAAAGAAAAGAAACCAGCCTGCTACAACCAGAACGACTGCACCGACAATACTTTCAACTAGATTACTCGACATATATTATTCCAAAATGCGCAGATACTTACGGCTGCCAAGCTTCATACTCTGGCTTAGTGCGCGGGTTAACCGCAGCATGAGCCTTCCCTGTTCCCGTCAGGTTTGATACATGCTCTTTTTCCCAAGCATTAGTCTTTACAACTTGCTCACTTGGTAGTGCATCAACGGTATAGTGTAACCATCCATGCCACTCTGCAGGAACGCGAGACGCTTCAATGGGCCCATTCTTATAGATCACCCAACGACGATGGCCGTTTTTTTCGCGATAGTAAATATTGCCCTGATCATCAGTGCCTACTTTTTCACCTTTACGAGAAGTAAAAATACGCGTTCCAATTGTGGCTGTGTTCCACCAAGTAAAAATGGAGGAGCCGAAAATCTTTTTAATCAAGGAAATCATTGTATTTTCCGTACATAATAATTCAGTTGCGCTCATGTAGCATGTTTATAAATGAAGGAAAAGTCACTGCCGACATGTTTCCTGTTTTTATAAGCCAGAGAATCACCTTAATGGTCAAATTTACAACATAGTCTTAAAGCCATACCACTTCCTTATTAGATAATGCTCATTTAAGGGCAAATTATGGCACGCTGCTCGACTCGTGGGCTATGCATGAGTCGTTCAGACCACAAATTGTGCCCAAGCGTAGATCAGTAACAATATATTGAAAATTTTCTTGTATTGTTCCCATTTTCACCCCTAAACTTGTGGCCATAAGGGAAGTCATCCCTACATCAGGTAGGGCAAAAATTAATACTGAATAGATCATCCACGCGACCAAAGCCGGGTGATATTGTTTTGGTGACTTTTAAAGGCTTTTTCCAGGGGGAAAACACATGCGTATCGACCATCATTTTACTGAAAAAAATTCCTGTCCGTACAACTCACTTACTTGGCGTATGGCAGTCAGTGAAATTCGTAATCCAGATGGCTCGGTCGTTTTCCATATGGAAAATGTTGAAGTTCCCGAGACTTGGAGCCAAGTCGCAACTGATATCATTGCACAAAAGTATTTTCGCAAAGCTGGCGTGCCACAAGCTTTAAAGCCTGTCCCAGACGACACTGTACCTGAATGGTTGTGGCGCAAGGAAGTGGACATAGACGCGCTAGAAAGTCTTCCAAAAGATAAACGTTATAGCTCTGAAAAAAGCGCAAAACAGGTATTTGACCGTTTGGCGGGCACATGGACCTATTGGGGTTGGAAGGGTGGCTACTTTGAAGGTGAATCCGATGCAAAAACCTTCTTTGACGAAATGCGCTTTATGCTCGCAAATCAGATGTGCGCACCTAACAGCCCACAATGGATTAATACCGGTCTTCATTGGGCATACGGCATCGATGGCCCTGCGCAAGGCCACCACTATGTAGATTTCGAAACTGGCAAATTGGTTAAATCAAAAAGCGCTTATGAACACCCTCAGCCCCACGCATGCTTTATTCAGTCTGTATCCGATGACTTAGTCAATGAAGGTGGCATCATGGACCTTTGGACCCGTGAAGCACGCTTGTTCAAATATGGTTCGGGTACTGGTTCAAACTTCTCGAATGTACGTGGCAGCGGCGAAAACCTCTCTGGAGGCGGACAGTCTTCTGGCTTAATGAGCTTTCTAAAGATTGGCGACCGAGCAGCGGGTGCTATCAAGTCCGGAGGGACAACCCGACGGGCGGCTAAAATGGTTGTGGTTGATATTGACCACCCTGATGTTGAAGAGTTCATCAACTGGAAAGTCATTGAGGAGCAAAAAGTTTCGGCCCTCGTCTCAGGTTCAAAGCTTAATGAAATTCACCTCAACCGGATAATGAAAGCCTGCTGGGATTCCAAAGATGAACTGGGTGAAAACGCCTTTTATCCAAAGCAAAACAAAGGCCTGAAAAAGGAAATCATAGCGGCACGAAAGGTTCTGATCCCTGAGAACTACGTACAGCGCGTTATTCAGTTTGCTAAACAGGGCTACACCTCGATTGATTTCAAAACATATAACACTGATTGGGATTCAGAGGCATACCTGACAGTGTCCGGGCAAAACTCCAACAACTCAATTCGGGTTTCAGACGACTTTATGCAAGCCGTTAAAGACGGCACGTCTTGGGCGCTAAAAAACCGTATTGGTGGTGGTATAACAAAAGAAATAAACGCGAAAGAGCTGTGGCGCGATGTTGGACATGCTGCATGGGCTTGTGCTGACCCTGGCATCCAATTCCATACGACGATCAATGACTGGCATACATGCCCTGCTTCAGGTGAAATCAAAGCATCTAATCCCTGCTCCGAATATATGTTCCTTGATGACACAGCATGTAACCTAGCATCTCTTAATCTCATGACCTTCCGATCACCTGACGGAATCTTTAAAGTTGACAGCTTTCAGCATGCAGTACGCCTTTGGACTATGGTGCTGGAAATTTCAGTACTAATGGCGCAGTTCCCATCAAAAGAAATTGCTAAATTATCCTACGAATACAGAACATTAGGTCTAGGTTTCGCTAACATTGGCGGTCTATTGATGAGCTTAGGTTTATCCTACGACAGCGACGAAGGCCGCGCTCTGTGCGGAGCAATCACCGCTTTGATGACAGGCGAATCTTACGCGACCTCTGCTGAGATGGCATCTGAACTCGGCGCTTTTCCGGGATATAAGAAAAACGCCAAACACATGCTACGGGTTATTCGCAATCACAGAAGAGCTGCTTACGGCCAAGAACATGGTTACGAACAGCTCCATACAATGCCTGTACCGCTTGATATAGCTAGTTGCCCAGACAGCGCTGTCGCGGTAGCAGCTGCGGAAGCATGGGACCGTGCCCTTGTAACTGGTGAAGAACATGGATTTAGGAACGCACAATCCTCCGTCATTGCGCCTACAGGCACAATTGGGCTGGTTATGGACTGCGACACAACAGGGATTGAACCAGACTTTGCTCTCGTGAAATTCAAAAAGCTCGCTGGTGGGGGCTACTTCAAAATTATCAACCGTATTGTTCCACAAGCCCTTTCTGTTCTTGGCTACTCGGAAAAAGAGAGCGAAGCCATCGAGCGTTACGCTGTCGGTAACAGTACTCTTAAAGATGCTCCTGGGATTGATCACAACGCCCTAAAGTCAGTTGGCTTCGGCGAAGCGGAACTGGAGACATTAGAAAGCCAACTCAAAAGTGCGTTCGATATCCGCTTTGTGTTTAATCAATGGACACTTGGATCTGACTTTTGCCGAGGAAAACTGGGCTTCACCGACGAACAATTGAATGACTATAATTTCGATATGCTCGCGGCTCTTGGTTTTTCCAAACGCGATATAGACGCCGCGAACCTCTATTGTTGTGGAGCTATGACGCTTGAGCAGGCACCGTATCTGAAAGATGAGCATTATAATGTATTTGACTGCGCCAATACCTGCGGAAAAATTGGAAAGCGTTATCTGTCCTGGAGTAGCCATATCAAGATGATGGCTGCCGCTCAGCCTTTCATTTCAGGTGCTATTTCCAAAACGATTAACATGCCAAATGATGCAGATGTAGATAGCTGTATGGAAGCATACGAACTCAGTTGGTCCCTCGCTCTTAAGGCAAATGCTCTCTATAGGGATGGTTCCAAACTTAGCCAACCACTGAATACTGCACTTCTTGATGACGAAGACTTAGAAGATGATTTTGAAGAAAAGTCCCAAGCTGAGAAAACAGAAGTCATCGCCGAGCGTATCGTTGAACGCATCATTGAAGTTGAACGGGAGGGCGCTGCAAAACGCAAACGCTTACCGGAGCGCCGTAAAGGATATACACAAAAAGCGATAGTCGGAGGCCACAAGGTATATCTAAGAACTGGTGAGTATGACGACGGCTCCCTTGGCGAAATATTCATCGACATGCACAAAGAAGGTGCTGCTTTTCGGTCCTTAATGAATAATTTCGCTATCGCAATATCTATCGGGTTACAATATGGCGTACCGCTCGAAGAGTATGTGGATGCCTTCACTTTTACACGATTTGAACCATTTGGCCGCGTGGAAGGTAACGACACCATCAAAATGGCGACGTCTCTTATTGACTATCTATTCAGGGAATTAGCTATCTCATACCTGGGCCGCGACGATCTTGCTCATGTGACACCAGCTGACCTCGCCCATGATACAACCGGGCGCGGTAATGATAAGGACGGCCTGCCTGAAGTTGGTACCGAAGTAACAGAAGCTCTTGAACGTGCTCAAAAACTTGCATCCTCTGGCTATGTACGCGGAAACAACTTGGTTGTTTTAAAAAGTAAGAAAAAAACCATAACAAAAGAGGTCGCAACTGCCTCAACAGTAACAGCAACCGGCACAGATGGTGCAGCAACAATTACCGCGGGTTCTGCTATGACAAATGGCAACACAGACGCCACAGCAAACGCCCGCGTTGCAGCACGCATGAAGGGCTATGAGGGAGATGCTTGCGGTGAATGTGGTAATTTCACTCTAGTACGTAACGGCACATGCTTGAAATGCGACACTTGCGGCGGCACGAGCGGCTGCAGTTAGTATACAAAAATTCCATCCGCCAACCCGTCCCGGTGGATGGCTATCTCGAGGAAGGTCTCACCTTCCCCAATTTTTTACTCTTCAGTGAAAAAAGGTTAACTATTTTTAAAAATGAATATTATGTTTACTAATTGTTTACATACTGATGATGAAGTTCAGTGTCAGGACAAAGGTGTCCCTGATCCTATATTTATAGTATAATTTTCTCTTTACTTTGGAGCCACTAGTTTTGGCCGATACAATTGGAAGCAAAGTCTCCGCTATTTCTGACCCAGTTGGTGATGGCTCTGGAGCCACTAAAATTGTGAACACGGCTGCCGTAGCAGAGTGTTTGCCCTCGGGTATCCTTGTTTGCAATCTCATCCCCGGCAATATTGTAGAAACGCTTTTTATAAACCAGTTCGCACGCGAGATTTTTAATCTCACAAAGATGGTTAACTTACCTTGTCCTCTCGAATCAATTTGTAGCTCAAACGACAGCCATGTCCTTGCTACTCAGATTCACGAGGTCTACACTAGTGGTAAAGAGACAAATTTTGAATGGAGCATCCATAGCGGCCCTACTGAGCGCTTTTTACAAAGCCAGCTCATTCCGCTAAAAGATCACGAAGACCAAGTTTATCAAGTCATCTGCACTGTAGAAGACCAAACAGCTGAAAAACTTGCCGAGCGAAACCTTCTCCATCATGCGTTCCATGATGCCCTAACAGGCCAACCCAACAGGGTTCTTTTCAGGAATAAACTTGAAGAGGCTGTGGCCAGTTGCCAACAAGAAGGCAACACACACGGATGCGCAGTTCTTATTATTAACATTGACCGTTTTCAGCAAATTAATGAAAGCTTTGGCCATAGTGCCGGCGACCGCTTCCTAATTTCTATGGCTTCTACTTTAAGACGCTGCATTCGTGGGTCTGATACACTTGCACGCCTTTCAGGTGATGAATTTGCAATCCTTGTTTCCTTCTTTAGTGAACTTGATGAAGTGCAAATGATCAGCAACCGCGTTCATGAAGCGATGCAGCAACCTTACGACTTAGATGGAAATGAAGTGTTTATTTCTGTTTCAATGGGGATAGCGAGCACCATTTCTAGCTCTACACACCCAGAAGACCTAATCCGCGACGCTGACTTTGCTATGCACCGAGCCAAAATGGCAGGTAAAGCACGTACCGAAATATACCACAGCGAACCCCATCACCGCGCGCGATCCCAGTTTCATTTGGAAACAGAATTACGCCGCGCAGTAGAACGTGATGAACTAGACCTTTATTACCAGCCGATTGTTGACTTAAAGACGGGTGAACTTAGAAGCTTTGAAGGCCTAACCCGCTGGATACATAAAGAACGCGGCTTCGTCTCACCTGTTGAATTTATTCCACTTGCAGAAGAAACTGGTGTTATCGTTAAGCTCGGGCAATGGGCAATGAAACAGGCCTGTAAACAGGTCCGTTTCTGGCTTGATAGCGTTGGGGAAGAAAAAACTGTTCCAATCAACGTCAATGTATCAGGCATTCAATTTGCCCGAGATAATGTTGCCGCTATGATTGAAGATGCGCTTGCTGAGTACAATGTGCCTGGTAACCTAATTCGCGTGGAATTGACGGAAACAGCCATCATGGCCAATCCAACAGTTATATCAGAATCGCTTTCTCGTATTCGTAAATTAGGTGTAAAAGTTGCTCTTGATGATTTTGGAACGGGGTACTCTTCCTTAAACTACCTTCATCAGTTCCCTATCGACATCATTAAAATTGACAGGACCTTCATTAATCAGCTTGAGCTTGATAACGAACCCTACAAAATCCTGAGCATGATTAGAATACTTGCAGAAAGTTTAGGCCATAGTCTCGTCGCAGAAGGTTTGGAAGAAACCGAACAGATTATTATGCTTAGAGATATGGGCTTTAGTTATGCACAAGGGTATTATTATTCCAAACCTGTAGAAGGTTCAGAAGCAAGTAAAATTGTTCAAGGCCCTGCCCCATGGGTGCACCCAGAATAGACTTGAAACATAACTAGGTCACCCCCAAGTACTTATTAATGAATTATCATATTTTAAGGTGACTATCATGAGCGAGGACGACATCAACAAGGCCGCTAAAACAACTCGTAAACCTTCTACAACGAAGAAAGCAGCGGCAGTTAAGAAATCTGCGCCACCAAAAGTGACTAAATCTACTGCAGTAAAAGCAGCCTCGCGCAAGAAACCTTCAGCTGCAAAGAAAACAGCAACACCAAAAGCTGCTGCTGCCAAAAAAACGGCAGCTGCAACCAAGCCAAGCGTGAAATCGAAAATGGCACCAAAACCGAAAGAAGGTCCTGCTAGCAAGCCAGATAAAGAGAATATATCTGCAGCCCCTAATGACGATGCCTCAAACAACTATTCGTCATCCCCAGCAAGCGATTCAGACACTTTTGTTGAAGATTTAAAAGGCAAAGACTGGGGCGCGAGCTTAAAACGCGGTATATTTATGCTGATTTTCGGTTTTGTGGGCCAATTCACACTGTCCGTAACCTTCTTCTTGGCTTTTCTGCAATTTATAGTTTCTCTTTTGGTTGGACCACCAAACGCGGCTATAACATCTGCTATTGGAACAGCTACACGCTATCTTAGTGAGATTCTTGCTTACCTAAGCTTCAAAACGGATGATCTACCATTTCCTTTTGGTAACGACTTCCCTAACGAAGAAAATGATTAAGCAAGAACAAAAACTAAAAACCATAAAAGAAGGGCGCTTCAATAGCGCCCTTTGTACCCAATAATAACTTAAAGTGCTTAGTACATACCTGCCGCAGAAAACAAAACTTCCGCACCAAGACGAATAACCACTACGACTACAATGGCTGTTAACAGTCCTTTTACCAAGTCAAGCATCAGAAGATTCTTTTCCACAAAAATTCATGCTACGTGCATACATGTATTGCAGTATCCTCATAGCCTGTAAATACCCATCAACACACATTCCCTATAGTATCATAACTTATACTGCTCCACCCTCGTGTGTAGTTCAAATACAAACCCTCAAGTCACGACCACCAGACGAAAATTTCAAGACGGTTTTGCTTGAGATAAAGGCCACCTCTTCTCGGAAAACACACATTAGCACTAGCAAAATTCACCTCTAAACAAAAATTCTGGCCTTGTGGCTCGCTTTCATCACTGGACTTCTCGAAAAATTGTCATACTTTATAGTCCAGTAATAGGTAAGCCAAAGGGCAAGGTACAACGATGGACTGGATTCAGCTGCTATCTTCTTTAATTGCAATTGTATTACTGGCGTGGGGAGCAACAAAATTATTTCCTACATCAGAGGGTCTTACTGTAGACCGCATATTAAAAAACTATGCACGCTTTGCTCCCGCTTCAAATGTAGGCAAGCCCATCATATCAAACAACCAAAAAGCCGCACTGCTGCCAATGCAAGGTCAGACCGATGAGATAGGTATTGTTACCCAGCTTGGGGACCGCCTCGTATGCCGGACACTAACAACGAGGTCTGCTGTAAAATGGAAAGTTAGTGGTGACTGTCTTGTAATAGAGCATGGTGATTTTACCCAGCCCTCCGTCACTCTACCTCTATCGCCTTCTAATATTAAGCTAGCCACGGAAATACTTTCCAAGTTTGACGCCTTGAGTAAGAGAACTAATCATGCCACTTGACCTTCCCAAGCCTACAGAATGGGCAGTACCAATTTTCGTGATCCTAGTTTTAGCTGAGCTTTTCTATGGCTGGAAAAAAGGGCGTATCCGATACGAGGGTAAAGACACCTTTACCTCTATGTTCATGGGACTTGGTAGTACAGTAGTTGGCGCTCTTACCGCAACTTTCGTCATAACAATGGCATACTGGGTTTGGGAAAACTTCCGTATCTTTGATTTTGAAGCAACATTACCTGTCTTCATTCTTGCTTTTATTCTTGATGATTTCGCCTACTATTGGATTCACCGATTTGGGCACCGTATGCGTTGGATGTGGGCTGCTCATGTCATCCATCATTCCAGCCAGCATTATAATCTTTCAACTGCGCTTCGACAAACATGGACCGGCCAACTCACACCGGGGATATTCTTCAGGTGGCCCATTTTCCTACTCGGTATTGAGCCTACAATTGTTTTCTTCTGTGCAGGCCTCAATTTGATCTATCAATTCTGGATTCATACCGAAGCAATCGACAAATGCCCTCGCTGGTTTGAAGCCATCATGAACACACCAAGCCACCACCGAGTACATCACTCCAATAATCCGCGGTATTTGGATGCTAACTATGCTGGTGTTTTCATTATTTGGGATAAAATTTTTGGTACTTTCATTCCCGAAACCAAAGAGGATCCATGCAACTATGGCCTCGTGACTGACCTCGACACCTTCAATCCACTCAGGATTGCTACACACGAATGGGTAGGTATTTTTAAAGATATAGCAGGAGCAAAAAGCTGGAAGGACCGTCTACTCTTTCTCGTAGCCCCTCCAGGTTGGACACCAGATGGTAGCCGTATGACAAGCGAGATGATACGGAACGCATGGCTAGAGCGTGTAAAAAATCAATAAATACAAACTGTTAGAAGTTTATTTACAGTAATTGCTGCGATGCACAAATTATTGTCTTAAATCACATTTTTGGCCGTATATTATTTTGCACTTGCGAAATGAAATAATTCGGGCACATTGTCCGCAAACTTGTGAATGACAATAAGGAGCTGACCCTTGGCCCAAGAATCAATTGTAATTGTAGGCATGGCACGAACCCCAATGGGTGGTTTGTTAGGTGACCTATCAACCGTTGAAGCATCCGAACTTGGTGCTGTTGCAATTAAAGGTGCCATCGAGCGTGCAGGCATTGATGGTAACGCAGTAAACGAAACCATGATGGGCTGCGTTCTTCCCGCAGGACAAGGCCAGGCACCTGCACGCCAAGCAAGTATTAAAGCAGGCCTACCTATCGAGACAGGCGCGGTTACTGTTAATAAAATTTGTGGCTCAGGCATGAAGGCTATGATGCTCGCAGCGGATAGTATCGCGGTTGGCACAAACAATATTGTTGTTGCTGGCGGCATGGAAAGCATGTCTCGCGCGCCGCACCTTATGCCCTCAGCTCGTACAGGTACAAAATTTGGCCCCACACAGCTACAGGACCATATGGCTCTGGACGGCCTTACAGATGCATATGACGGCGAACCAATGGGCGTCTATGCGGAACTATGCGCTGAGCGCTTCCAGTTCACTCGAGAAGCTCAAGACGCCTACGCCATTGAATCGCTTAAGCGTGCCCAAGCCGCTATCGAAAATAACAGTTTCGATGGCGAAGTAGTTTCAGTGACGGTGAAATCACGTCGCGGTGACACAGAAATTACAACAGACGAGCAGCCACCAAAAGCACGTTTGGACAAAATTCCAGCATTGCGCCCCGCCTTTAAGAAGGATGGCACTATTACAGCGGCGAATGCCAGTTCAATTTCTGATGGTGCTGCTGCTCTTGTTATGATGTCAGCTTCCGAGGCGGAAAAAAGAGGCCTAAAACCTATCGCTACACTCAAGGCGCATGCGTCTCACTCGCAGGAGCCTCAATGGTTTACGACAGCCCCGGTAACTGCCATGCAGAAGGTTATGGATAAAGCTGGGTGGGCGAAAGACGACATTGATCTATTCGAGGTTAACGAAGCTTTTGCTGTAGTTGTAATGGCAGCCATGCAAGAGCTTGGCCTTGACCATGACAAAGTAAATGTTAATGGCGGTGCATGTGCTCTTGGTCATCCAATTGGTGCTTCCGGTGCACGCATCTGCGTTACACTTATCAATGCACTTCAGAAACGCGGCCTTAAAAAAGGTGTTGCTGGTATTTGTATTGGTGGCGGTGAAGCCACTGCAGTAGCTATTGAACTTACGTAATTGAATGCTAGCTAAATTTGGACAGGCCGGCTTTTTGTCGGCCTTTTCTATTCCGCAGCCTTACTAAGCAATGCGGCTTCTATCTCGGGCAAGGCTTGTATCGCAGCTTGAATGCCAAAACCGATTAGTTCACTTGCCTTTGTAAAGTTGGCCATATCAATATGCCCAATCTGAGGCCTGATAATCACATCAGGTTTACTGACTTCCATTTTAGCCTGACCAAGCGCCTGCAACGCCAACGCCCAGCTTGACCTCGCCGTCCTAATAACAGCACCATTTGCTTTATTTTTCAGCGGATCAAAACCCATGCGTTTTGCACGGCCCGCATAGTCGCCTTGCAAATCAACAGCAATAATACGGTCGGCACCAAGCGCTCGCGCAGCATCAACCGGGATTGGGTCTACAATTCCGCCATCAACGAGAAACAGCCGTTCACTTTGTACCGGAGGTAATACACCAGGAACTGCGGAAGAAGCCCTAAGCGCTGTAACAACATCACCTTCAGTAATTGTAATTATATTGCCCGTATATAGGTCAGCAGCGATTGCTGCGAATGGCTTTTGTAGCTCTTCAATGCGCAATGTTCCAAAATGTTCCCGGAGTTTCCTCTCTATTTTGCCTGCGCCAATCAAACTACCTTTATTAAAACCAAACTCCCCCATAGCCAGCATATCTTTTAGGGAGATTGCGCGGGCAACATCTTCCATTTCATCAAGTATATCCCCAGCAATACCTGCGCCAATGATGGCGCCTATACTTGTGCCTGTAACAATATCCACCTGAATACCGTGCTCTTCTAAAACCCGAGCAACACCAATATGCGCCCAACCAAGTCCTGCCCCGCCGCCAAGTGCTATCCCTAATCGCAAAATGAGAACTCCTATTTTCTTTATATAAAACAGGTAGGTACTAAATTTTTACAAACAAGGTCATGACGCTAATGAATAAGCACACAAAACACTCTAGTGAGCAGGATTCCAAATAGGCTTCCTCATTGTACCATCAGCAGCAAAAGTTTTAACAGACTTCAAGTTGCCATCAGGTTTATGTTGATACTCAAATCTAGCCACGCCCCGCGTTCCGTGGTTTACTGCTACCTTTCCTGCATCCATAAAAATTTCGGCTGGTTAAACGCCCTGCTCTATCATATTCAAAAGCCTCAACAGCAAACCCTTGCCCCTTGTGGACCAACGTTTTCCCATCTAAGTCTTTGAACGTTATGGATTGTGATTTACCGTTCACGCCAATCTTGGTCTCGATGGAGTGAACTCCAGAATAGCTGCTAGCGATTGGCTTGCCATCTTTGTCAAAATAAGAGTCAGCTAGCAAATAGACACCATCAGCGCTCCACTTGCTTTTAATTTGGCCAGTACCAGAACTTGAATTGACGGGGTTTCCGTCAATACCAAAATGCAGCCAACTTACAGCATTCCCATATTTATCAAATTCATAGACTACCTTATGAGCACCCCACCCAGTCACTTGAGGTGTTCCATCCGCATCGTTGAAAATTGCCACCTGCTCACTGTTAAACTGGGAAGGTTCGTAGATAATTTCAGCAATATCACTCATAGCCCATTTTGGTTGGCCCTCCATGTCCAAATTCAGCCATTGAATAAACTGATTGTGTCGGTCGTACCTGATTTGGGTCATGGCAATACCGGCATCATCTGGCATCAACTCATGTCCGCCAACACCCAAATTATACATTCGTGTCAATAAGCCATTCATATCATAAGCAAAACGTGTAACCAGATAACCAAAACTAGGACGGTTCCTTACTAGTTCACCCTCAGTATTAAATCGGTGCTCAATTACCTCGCCGTCAGCACGGGTCTTCCAAACATACCGCGAGATACGAAAGTCATTGTCTATCGACTTGCCGTCTAAGCCATAAAAAACAAGTTCGTCTCGTCTATTCTTCGCATCCAAGCGGATACGTGTTTCATAGACACCGCCAGAAACCAGTGTCCGCTGGCCCCATTCGTTGTAAAACCGCCGAATTTCGTAATTGTCTTTATACTGAATGGTTGTACGTGGTGCCCGAACAAAACGATTAGAGTATGCGCGTAGAGAACCAGCCTGAGTATGCCGCACCTCGGTTAACCAGCCCTCAGCATCATAATCAAATTCAAAATGCTTACTTTTTGCCGCCTGCTCCTTGGAAAGACGGCGAGTACACCGGATATCTGCATAGGGCGTTTCCCTGAAAACAGTACCTGCACAATACTCTGTCTGTACGTCATTAGCTGAAGCTAGGGCGCTAACATTTAAAATAGCCAGGCCTATAATTAAAGAAGAGGTTTTCACGATTGCCTCCATGCGTGGTGAAGAACAAGATTAACATCGTGATTTTTCTACTGCTTGCCTCTTGTCGTGCCCAATGCCCCAGTTATCGTATCTTCGGCAATTAAGAAACTTTATGGGGCGAAAGCTTTTATGCTTTCGAGAATGTTGGTTACCAATTCAATTTCTATCTCTGTCAATTCAGGGCGCCATACCTCAAACAACAATATGTAACGGTCTTCCTCGCCATCATTCCACGCTTCATGCTCAATGGTATCATCAAATAACCAGACTTTTCCTTCTTCCCATTTACGTACTTCGTTTCCCACTCTGAACCCGCAACCGTCAGGTACGATTAAAGGAAGGTGGCAAATAAAACGTGTATTAACAAAACCATTATGGGGAGGAATTTTTGTTTTTGGTCGTAGCCGAGAAAACAACACATTGGGCCCGCTGCCCTCAATCTGCTGCATCGGGATTTTTTTGAGTATCTCAATGGTCTTTGGACAAAGCGCCGCATTCTCTTCAACGAGCTTTCCATTTTTCCATAGATAGAAGGCGCCCCAATCACGATTGTCTTTGAGCTCATGGTCAGCTTCAGGTCGATCATCGCTGCCAGCCAGATAAGGAACAAAACGCTCTTCATGTTCAATTGCAGCGCCCAGTTCTTCGCGAATTTCATCTGTCGATTCTTCGAGCATTGGCACCCACGAAAATTCATCCGCAGGATAAAACTCTACGTGTGGTAAAAATGGGAAAAAGTATTTCTTTGGCTGCTGAAAGTATGGATTTTTCTTGCCTAGCAAATAGTCAATTGATGTTTGAACCCGTTCACCCTTTTGACCAGCCTCCCCCAGACCTGCCTCAAGTTGCTTAAGTAAATGATTCTGGAAAGTTTCGTTAAGGGATTGGTGCTGCTGTCTTGCCCGTTCAAGCTCGACCCTAAGATCAGGTGGCGTCTGTTCTGGTGGGGGTGCCAGTGTTAATGCCTGCATATAGAAAGTAGCCGCTGCCTGCTGGTCTCCGTCCTCCGCAAACATGTCTGCTTTCACAATATAGGCACGCGGATTTCGTGGCTCTAACTCTAGGGATTTATTCAAAGCTGACGACAAAGCATCTCTGTTTCCAAGACCTTTTGACGCATAAGCCATAGCGAGCCAAATGGATGCATTTTCAACACCCCGCGCTGTAAGGCTATTAAAAGCATCAAAGGCTTCTTGAAACCGGTTTTGTTTAAGTGCGGCAAGCCCTAACTGAACAACTTTATTTGGATTGGGTGCATGAGAACTTTTGGACATATTGCCCCCTATTTTAAGCGCTTCACCTTGATCGAACGGCCTTTTATTATAAGCATGTGGCTACCTAGCATTTTGCGTTTTATCGTGACTTCTACATCATCCAACTTTCTCGGAATACGCACTTTCCCAGTATCAGCTGGTAACTGCCGCCACACTTGACCATTCTCCATAATGAAAAACAATTTTCCAGCTCTGTTTGTTCCTGCTTCCAGAAGTTTGTAGGTAACTTCGTTCAGCTCACTATCATCATCACCTTGTGCTCGTGCATGGCTTTTCTCGCGTGCTATAATTGCTTGAGCTCCAAACGCGTCTTTCTTTTCTTGTAGTGTGGGGTTGTGGGCAGCTGCAGCCTCCGCATTTGCTGAAGACCTAGCAATCTCAGAAGCCGAAATTGCATCGAAACATGTCAAACGCTCTGCGTCTGTTCTAATCGATCCACATGCTCTAATCGCTTCGAGGAGGCTACCCTCAGAAGCGACAGCCGCAGGCGCTGTAGCCGATATCATTGCAGTGAGTGGGATTAAAAATGTGTATTTCATATTTACCTCAAACAGGTGTGCGTTAATGACATGCTTCTGGCACTCAATTGACAGCATTTTACGCCCTAAATAAAGAAATAGCTGCAGGTCCTTAGACCTGCAGCTCATTTTGTTAAGTTGCCTAGTGCCTAGAAATCGGCAACAAAACCAAGGAATCCATAACGCATGTCAACATCATACAAGGCTGGGAAGGTGTTACCAGTACCACGACCTGCTGGAAGCGAATCTGTTACTGGAGGACGTGTACCAAACAGGTTATTGATACCTGCCCGTACGCGCCAGCCTTCAGCTATATCGAAGCTTGTAGAAATGTCGAAATAGTTGATCATTTTAAGCTCATAGTTAAGACGACCATTATCAGTTGCAGCACCAAACAGGTTTGTCTTACCAATGTTACGCCATGTGAAGCCAACATTTACACCACTGTCAAAGTTCCAGTCCGCGCGCATAGTGTGACCATACTTCGGGCGTGGAATTTCGCACTGACCTGCGTATTTGCCAGCGCAATCAAACGGCGTTTCACCAGGAAGGGATTCCTCAAGAGACTTGAGCATATAGCTAGCTACATACGACAAGTTCATATCACCCCAACCATCAGGCATATCAAAGCCATACTGGATGTTGAAGTCCAAGCCTTTTACTTTCAATGAACCGGTATTGAGGTTCGTTGAAATGATATATGAGCTATCATGATCAATCCAAAGACCACCACCAGCATCACGCTGAATTAAGCCACAGAAGTATGGATCATTATTTGTAGCGCAATTTGTCATTGCAAGCTGTGGAGGTACCGTATCGATAAAGCCTTCAACTGAGATGTCATAATAATCGACAGAAACAGTCAAACCCTCAACAAATGAAGGCGTAAAGATTGCCCCAAAAGTGTAAGTGCGTGATGTTTCAACATCCAGATCAGGGTTACCACCTGTAAACTGGTTAAACTGGCCAGCAGGGTTATCTAGAACATTTCCATACTGAGCTGATGTTACACCCATATTACCACACTGAGATTCAGTATAGGTTGGATTTGGACCTGAGCATGGATCGTATTGACCATTAGCACCAACTGTCAAATCAAACAGGTTTTCGATACGAGCGCCAAACAATTCAAATACGTTTGGTGCGCGAACAGCCTGCTGAACCTGACCACGGAAACGGATATCAGGTACTGGTGTCCAAGTTAAACCAAGTGCCCAAGCTGTAGATGGGCCAGTCGTTGAGTAGTCAGACCAACGGTATGCCGCAGTTGCAGTCAGTTCCTCAGCCAGCTCAACACCTTCCAAAATAGGAATCGCAAGCTCTCCGAAAAACTCAGTCACATCAATTTTTTCGTCTGTAGGGAATGTTCCACCATCAAACAATGTAGCATCCACGTCACGGTCAAGATGGTCAATACGACGTGCCACACCACCAACAAACTGAACACCTGTTTCAGCGCCAGGAAGTATGAAGCCATACTCACCAAGGTCACCAACAAACGTAGCTTCAAGCATTTTCTGCGTTACAACACCTGTCTCTAAAGTTGGTGGTGTAATGTAAGCTTGAGCTGCTGTCGGGTCACCAGACGGAGAGTAAATATCCCAAGGAATACAGTTAGGATCAGAACCATCTAGTACTGATTTACAAACAATATTACCCGTTGCTGGGTCAACAACTGCATGCAAGGCTTTGTCAACACGCGCATCATCAATTACATTCTCATTGTAGCGTGAGTTTTTCACACGAGAATATTGACCTGATACTTCATAAGACCAAGCATCACTGATGTCTCCGCGGAAGCCACCAGATACACGAAATGTATCATTTGAGTAGCTATACTGACGCGCTCCACCATCTGCGTTACGACGACGCACAAGTGCTGTCGTAGCAACGTCATCGCCACTTAGGCCTTGACTAGTACAGATAATATCAAGAAGTTCTGGGCCCAAGAATGGGTTATCACAGTTAATACCTGAACCATGACCGAATGAACCAGATGGGCCAACCTGCCCCTGTGAGGTCTGGCTAGTGTATGCGATATCCATGAACATCTCTATATTGTCAGTCAACTCATAGCGAGAGAAAACAGACGCAGAGAAACGCTCTGACGGCGCACGTGTACGCTGGGTCACAGCATAGTTGAATGTATCATTGCCTGGGCCAGAATAAATATAGTCACGAGGGAGGCCAGTACCGTCAAACGCTACAATGTTATATGCACCAAGCTGATCAAAGATATGAGCTGGGAACGAAGTGGACGAGCCGTTACATGTATATTCGTCAGCACCTGATCCTTGACCAAACGCACAAGCAGCATAATCACGCTGATTTTGGCGAATTTCGTTTGCTTCCCGGTAACCAAAAGACGCAGTAATATTACCACGGCCATCAGCTGTATTAGCACCGACAAGAATATCAGTTGACCAAGTGAAACCGTCGAACGTTGAACCAGGAACTGGTTGCTCAGCAGCATTTAAGATACCACGGAAACGATCACTATTGTTATCAGCTTGGTTGATGCTCATTTGAGAATCAATACTGACACCTTCAAAATCACGTTTCATAACGAAGTTGACAACGCCAGCAACCGCATCAGCACCATATACGGCAGATGCACCACCTGTTAGAACGTCAACACGTTCAACAAGCTTGGATGGAATTGCGTTAAGGTTGGCTGCAGTTGAATCGCCTTGACCGTATGGCAGGCGACGACCATCAACCAATACCAATGTACGGTTCGGGCCAAGGCCACGAAGGTCAACGTTTGCAGTACCGGTACCGGCAAAGTTACCATCGCCGTTTGTAGCTACTGTTTGTGGCAAGATATTGAGCATGTCCTCAATTTGAGTATTACCACGCATCACGATTTCTTGAGCACCAACAGATGTTACCGGACTTGGTGATGAAATATTCGCATTTTTAATACGCGAACCAGTTACCACCACTTCTTCGAATTCAGTCTCACCTGCATCTGCATCTTGCGCTGAAATTGATGTTGCCCCAGTACCAAGCGCCAGTAGCGCCGTACTTCCCATTAGAATAGACCTACGGAATAGAGATGTTTTTCTAGACACTCTAACTTCCTCCCTAAAGATTAATATTCATTGTGTGCAGTTCCTCAAAAAAAACGAAATCCTAACAAATCGTTAACATGTGGAACAGCGACCTAATCTTCGGTATAAAGAAGGAAGTTATCTACTATAACTTATATATCAAACGATCTATAACTAAACTTTAGATAGGGTCTGTGGTATTTCTGTCACGGTAAAATCCTACCATAGATTACTATCATCACACTTCAAACAAGGCGCGACAGATAGTCATGGACTGAGCCTCGTTAACCTCGAACCTCACAAACTCCTAAAATGCTCCAAACCTGTTCGCGTCACGTCGCGCACGGGGTTAATCACAACATCTTTAGTAAGATTTAGTTGACTAGGGTATTGAGGTAAATTTTTGGTAAGAAGAAATGAAATGCGCAAATACCAGAGCCTAGTGGCGCAGATGTTCCTCCGGCCGAAGCCAGAGGAACAAAGTTAACTTTAGCATTACTGCCAAACAGAGTTAATCAACCCCCTATTTCATGGCCGGCAAGACATATGCACCACGTACCCAAGGGGCACCGGCATTATCCATAGCTTTTTCAAAAGAAGGGATAGTGTCCTTAATCAAAGTCTCCAGTCGCTGTTTTACATCTGTAAATGCGTCCACAGCATAGCCCAATTGCTCATGGCTTTGAGCTGTCGGTCCATAAGTACTACCGCTGCTGGACTTCGCAAAGCTAACCCTGCTGCTAATAGTTGCAGGTGCTGCTCCCATTTGGAACTGAGACCTCTTACCGTTCAATGCTTCGTCTAGGGCGTAAAGCTCTGTACGGATTGCATTAAACTGCACTTCCAAGGCACTGCTGTCAGACGTACGATCAAGTGCCGAACGATATGCCTCTGCTTTTTCAAGCAAATCAGCAACAGTGAGGCTTGCTGCCGTAACAGCGGCTTCTACCCTTGTAACTTTCTGCTGGAAACTTTGTGTTTCCTGTGCTGAAACATTTTGAAGTGCTGGACTTTGAATATCTACAACTTCAAAAGTAACAGGTGCGGCAATTTCTTTAACTTTACCATTTTGCCGAACATTAAGCGTTGCAGTATATGTGCCAGGCAAAGCTCTAACACCTTTCGGCACACCCCAATATGAAGGCCTTGATTCGTTTGTAATTGCTTCCTTCAATGCATGGTGAAGGTCCCAAGTTACACGTTGCACCCCTTTTTTATTCGGCGTTTCTACGTTACGAACTACGTTACCAGACGCATCCTTGATACTGACATAAACAGCAGGCTTTTCCTCGCGGCGTTCACCTTCAAGGACATCCCAGTCAGGGAATAAAGTGCCTTTGCCCTGTTCAACCAGTTTTTTATCAGCCTGAACGCGCACCTCTTTCGCTGATTTATAGCTATCTTTAAGATAGTAAGTAAAAGTAGCTCCGTACGGTGGGTTATCAGTCACCCACTGCTCATCACCTTGACTGTTGCTGTGAAGGTCATCTTCGACATACAGGCGTGTCGTTGGTTTTGAGAATAACAGTGCTTCTTTTTCAAGAGCATCAGCATTAATATTTCTTAGTGAAGAGTAATCATCAAGAATATAAATACCACGCCCAAAGCTACCCGCTACAAGATCATTTTCCCGACGTTGGATACGCACATCACGGAACGAAATTGTTGGAACACCACCAGTTAATTCAACCCACTGGTTTCCACCATCAACAGTGAAATAAAGTCCAAATTCAGTGCCAAGGAACATGAGGTCCTTATTCACATGGTCCTGAGTAATACGCCAAACTAGATTTTTCTCAGGTAGTCCACCTGTAATCATTTTCCAGCTACGGCCACGGTTGGTGCTTTTGATTAGATAAGGTTTATAATCGCCCTCTTTGTGATTATCGAGCGCGGCATAAACTGTATCAGCATCAAAAAAGTCTGCGCGAATATCATTCACATAGGCATTTTTAGGAACACCTTTAATCTTGCCAATTTCGTAGCGTGTCCAATTCTTTCCGCCGTCAGATGTTACCTGTATGAGGCCATCATCTGTACCAGCGTATAGAATGTTCTCATCTACAGGACTTTCAGCAACGTTAGCAATCGTATGATAGTCGGACATTGCATAAAGGTCCCAACCAGCTTCGCGACTCCAGGTACGTCCCATCATAGGCATATGCAGACGATTGCCATCGCGGGTTAGATCTCCCGAAATTGCAGTCCAGCTGTCACCACGGTCATCAGAGCGCCACAGACGTTGTGATGCATGATAGATCCGTTTTGGATCGTGGTGAGATACATTAATCGGCGCATCCCAGTTAAAACGTTCTGCTGGGTCACCTGGTTTTGGCTGCGGTTGAATATACGTAGTTTCGCGTAACTTTCTATCATACCGCGTTAGGCTTCCTTGTTGCCACTGCGCATAAACTATATCTGGATTGCCTGGCTCGGTAGCAGGTTGGTGACCATCGGCGCCTAACACCAAATACCAATCAGAGTTTTTAATACCGTCAGCACGTATGGTTCTGCTCGGGCCACCTTGTGTGGAGTTATCCTGAGTACCGCCATATACATTATAAAACGGCAAATCGTCATCTGCTGCTATTTTATAGAATTGTGTCACCGGGATGTTCTGCATAAACCGCCAAGAACTCATATTGTCCTGACTTTCGTACAAACCACCATCAGACCCAACCAAGATAAAGTCTGGGTCAGTTGGGTGAAAAGCGAAAGCGTGATCGTCCCCATGCCGGTTTTTTCGGTTCATAGGCAACCAAGTTTTACCGCCGTCCATAGAATATGAGCTTGAGTTGTTCGACATATAGACCATGTCAAATGTATCCGGATCAGCAAAAATTTCCTGATAGTAGTGCGGACCAGTTCCAGCGCCTACTATGTCAGACATTTTTTCCCAGCTTGCTCCCTTGTCAGAGGAACGCCAAAGCCCGCCTTTTCTTTCGTCAAGTTCAATAGCAGCGTAAACTACGTTGGGATCAATAGGAGAAACAACAACACTGGATTTACCCATGTTTTCTTTGGGCAAACCTTCTGTCATTTTCACCCAGGTTTCCCCGCCATCATCGGATGTATGAAGTGCAGAACCTGGTCCAGTATTCACTAGTGTAGCAATACTGCGTTGACGCTGCCATGTTGCTGCATACAATTTATTTGGGTTACTTGGGTCGATGGCGACTGAACCAACACCTGTCCATTCATCACCCTCTAAAACATTACGCCACGTCTTACCGCCATCCGTTGTTTTATAAAGACCGCGTTCCCCACCCGCTGACCAAAGTGGCCCTTGAGCTGATACCCAGACGGTATTGGAATCTGTAGGGTGAACAATAATATCGCCAATGTGCTCAGAAGCACCTAGTCCCATGTTGGTCCAGGACTTCCCACCATTTTCTGACTTGTAGACACCATCCCCAAAAGAAATGTGGCGTCCGCCATTGTTTTCACCTGTGCCTACCCAAATAATATTAGGGTTGCTGGGGTCAATGGTTACATCACCAATTGAATAAACAGCTTCGTCATCAAAAATTGGCGCCCACGTTGTACCTGCATTGATCGTTTTCCAAACACCGCCCGATGCAATCCCTACATACCAAGTGCTTGGATTAGTATTATCAACTGCAATATCAGATACACGGCCCGACATATAACCGGGGCCGATATTTCTTACTTTAAGCCCTTCAAAGGTTTTGCTGGACATGACATTGTCATCTTGCGCCATTGTCGCTGGCGTCGCTGCTACAAGCAGTGCTAATGCTAAATTTTTCATAAAGTTCCCTCCCAAGAATATTTATAGTTTCCTGACCACCACAGAAATAATTCCCATACCTTTCTAGCGCCATAATAATGGTATAGCAATTGAATATGGTACTACTTAGTGTGCTACCATAAAGCGCTGGCGATATCATCTGCCCCATAGAAAGTCAGTTTTCACTATTCTAAAAAAACCACGAACTATGCAAGAGTTTTCACCATAGACAATAAAAAATGGTCGAACCCCTAGGGTTCCGACCATTTTCTTAGAAAAATAACCTATAGTGATTAGAATGGGATTTCATCATCCAAATCAGCTGCGCCGCCCATTGCTGCACCGCCGGCAGTAGAAGCAGCTGTACCTTGGCTTGAGCCCCCAAAGTTACCACCACCAGATGGTGCACCGTAACCGCCTTGTGCCCCATCATTAAAACCACCTGCTCCGCCTGAATCGCCGCGCCCACCAAGCATGGTAAGCTCGCCGCGATACCGCTGAAGAACGATCTCAGTTGTATATTTTTCCTGCCCCTGCTGATCAGTCCACTTACGTGTCTGTAACTGACCCTCAATATAGACAGTTGAGCCCTTTTTTAGGTAACTCTGCGCCACTTTGGCCAAGTTTTCATTAAAAATCACAACCCGGTGCCATTCCGTACGCTCTTTGCGCTCACCAGTGGAACGATCTTTCCAAGTTTCACCTGTCGCAATTGAAAGATTCACCACAGGTGAACCATCCTGCATATTGCGCACTTCTGGATCACGCCCAAGATTTCCAACCAAAATAACTTTATTAATACTACCGGCCATCAAAGCCCCCTTATTAGATTCTGCTGAGCAACCTAACGCTCATACCGCAACATTAGACCATGATTTAGCCTGTCGCAAACAGTTGCTGGTCTATCTTCAAAAAAAAGCGTTCTGCATCCTATTTTCACACATTCCTTGCGTCTAGGGATATCTACAACTGCACTGCTTGCTCACTTTCCAACACTGTGGATTTTGCGTCACTGACATATATGGAGTAAGATTGAACTTCAATGACACGGTAAAAAATAAGACGACTTAAGAGGACATTTACGAAATGAAACATTTTTTTTATGCGGCGGTGTTATCAACACTCAGCCTTCATTCTCCTCTAGTGTATGCGCAACAAAACCCAACAGCATGTCAAACCGAGGATATTTTTCGCGCATTTGATTTTTGGGTTGGGAATTGGACTGTCATTGACCAATCAACAGGCCAAGCTGCAGGCACAAACTCTATTAAGTCTATTGAGGGTGGCTGTGCGATAGAAGAACGCTGGACAAACACTGCTGGCGTTACAGGCAGAAGCCTGAACTATTACAACCCAGTAAAAAAAGAATGGCGACAAGTCTGGGTGGCTACGGGCGCTTATGCAATCGATGTTACCGGGGGCTTTACTGATGGTGCTATGCGAATGAACGGTACCATTTACTATTATGGGACCAATCAAAGTTTTCCCTTCACTGGAGCATGGACACCCAATAAAGACGGGACTGTTCGACAGTACTTCGAACAATATAACCCAGACACCAAAACTTGGGTGCCTTGGTTCGATGGTAAATATACGAAAACAGAGTAAGCAGGTACTTAGCTCCCCTTAAGAACCTTTACTCATTGTCAGCGGGGTATTGACGTGCGCCAGAAACTGGCTGAATGCCAGCAAGCCGTGTCCGCGTATATATCTCATAGCTAATTTCAATACCTGCCGTATCATCTAGCGTACCAATGCTAACACTTTGGCGTTCAGGCCTGCTCTTAGCTTCCCAAGTTAGCGGTGTACCGCACTTAGTACAAAACCTACGCAAGGCCAAGTCACTAGACTGATAGGCACCATCAGGTTTATTAAGCCAACGAAATTGCCCTGAATCGATATTAGAAAACGGCATAAAAGCAGCACCCGAATTTTTTTGGCAATCGATGCAATGACAGTTTCCCGTCTTGTGGCCATCCAAATTTACTTCATACCGCACTGCGCCACAAAGGCAACCACCTTGTCTAAGGTCTGGCATATTCCCTCCTTAATCACTTTGTTCCTTATTTGTTCTTTTTTAAGACCCTTGTCAACTGGCTTGCGTCGCGTTTTTTGAAAATGTGCAGCTGAATTTACGGCGGGACATACCACTGCCATAATACTCAACAATGGCATGTCCCAGTTTTCAGGAACTACAACTCAGGCTTGGTAAGCAAAAAACCAACTCGCTCTGCAACTTCAAGTGTCTCTCCTGAATAAAAAGCCATCAAGAACACCTGACCAGATGGCCACGGTATACGCTCAACACTTGCTGTTGTCACATTACCTACACCCAAACCTTCCCTACCCACCTCAATACTCCCAGAAGTTAAAAATGCCGGCGTATATTGGGGTGGTTTTACATAATGTTCACTCTCATAAACGTACACAGGCATTGATGTAACTGAGAAAGCCGGAACCACTAGCCCTTTGGGACCCCACCAAGGCAGGGCCCCATCTATTACAGGGTATGCAGACTTATCTTCATGGTCCCAAATTCCAACCTGTCCATAATGGATAAGATGCATACCAAAATAGATTAGCTTCACTGCCCGCCATAACAAACATTGAAGCCATTAACGACACCTAGGTTAAGTTGCCCCGCATTAGGTACGTTAACAGCACCAGCAACATAGGCGCCGTTATTGCCGATGTTATTGTGGTTATAAAAGGCCCCTAGCCTACCACCTTGGATATTATTTTCGATTAGCGGTACAATCATAATCTGAGCACCTGCACCACCTTGATTGCTACTGGCAAAAGGATACTCATCGCAGGAAAAAACAACCGCGCCAGCCTGCTGATTTAACGCAGCAACTGTGGGGCCTGCTGGGCCACAAGACGCTTGCCTGTTCGCATTAATAGTTGCTTGGTCAGTAGTGCGCGTTAAGTTGGCCGGCGCACCAGCACCTTGTGCTGTTGCCACATTAAAGGCGATGCAGGGTAATTCATTGCCATCAAAATGGATCGCTTGAGCAGTAGCGCAGGACGTCATTGAAAGTATGGCAAGTACCGCTGTTGAAGCAGACACAAGTGTATTGGCTCGTGTTATGCTGTGCATAACAGTCTCCTATATTTCTAATTTTTTGAAATACAGGGCAAGCAGTTTGCTACGCTTGCCCCAGTTGGGTAACTAAGCGTTATTAAGCGTGGAAAAGACCGCTTTTTGCATCGTAAGCCATAGTCACCTCATTGACGCCGCCGCCAAATTTAGCCACAGCTTTCTTGCCAGTCACATCAGTGACAATAGTTGAGCTTTCAAAATGCCCTTCCAGCCAAATATATACATTTGTGTAAGGGGTAATTTGTACAGACTGTGTTGCCAGTACTGAACTTGCGGAAATCGGCTTTCTCTCCTGAAGTTTCTGGTTAATCTGTGCGGACTGTGAAAGACCAAACGTCAACGAGGGATATTTGGAGTAATCCATGTCGTTTACCGCCGAAAAAGTATCCTTTTCAACGTCAGGGTTTTTTACAGGGTCGCCGAAAGTAGCCGTATTACTAAAAGTATAGGTCGAACCAGAAACTGCTGGGCCAGGCTGAACTTCGGATAATTTAGTGATCAATGTACCAGGTGTAGACGCTGATACCGTACTTGCATAAAGCCAATACTCTTCTGACCATTCAATCGTGTTGCTTTCAAAAGCATCAAATGCCAACCAAATAACTTCTGCCTTTGAACCACCAACAGGTTTAGCTAAAGCAATTTTTTGCTGCGCACTATTGATCACATCCAAATCAGCCGGTGCTATATCAAGCGTAAGTGAAAAGTCCATTTTCGAATCCTCGAATTAATTACGTTACGAGCGACGTTGCTCGCAAACAGCCATAAGGATTTTTCAAAGCTCGTATAACGCGCATCATACTACATATGGTTTATTTAGGTCATGACTTAAGACGGTTTTATTCAACTTAATTTTGGGGAATTATTATGAATCGTCAGATATTTAAGGGCATTGACATTAACGATGCTCAAGTTTTTGAAACACTGGAAAAACAGTTCAATGCAAACCGAAGTGAGGTCCTCGCAACAGTCCCATGGCTGGTAGCTGAGTTGATCGAAGCTGTAGGTTTTAAAACAACAATGAAATTTATCGACAAAAGTGGCGGAAAAAAAATTCACATCAATAAAGACCGCTTAGACCTTGCCACAAAACTCGGATTTGCAATCAGTGAAGAGCTGTATGACAAAATTAGATATCTAGCCTGTAACGAATACTTGGAAATCCCATCAACATGGGGAGTTTTTGAAAAGATTCGATCTGCGCTAGTTAAATCTGCTGTAATGGACGGAAAGACACGTGAGGAAATCAGAAGTACTTATGGTGTATCCAGCCGGTTTCTTACCAAAATTTTCAATGGAAAAAGAGATAACTTTAGAAAGGCTTGCACGATTACCAAGGCAGATACACACAACCCAATGGGAATGAAACCGCCTCTAAACTACGCTAAAACAAGCACGCAACTCTAATATATTTTGATCACAAGCCCGATTGAGATTTCTACAATCGCAGGCATGCGAAGAAGGCCTCAATCAAACTTCACGGGTAACATGCTTGCCGCAGGTATTTCATTCCAACCATTCACGGATAAAGCTAAATCAACGAAGTATGCTGTCAAATTTTGTCAGCATACTAAATTATGTTCTTTATTTGTTCCAGTCCACGCTTTACTGTCTGCCCGCTTGAATGCAACAGCGCGGCACTCTACTTTAAGAACCGACTGTTCAGGGCAATTTGTTTGAGTATGAGGGCTAGATGTTAACTGAAATTTCTGTACGCGGCGCAAAAGAACATAACCTTAAATCGGTGGACGTTGACATTCCCCGCGACAAGCTCGTGGTAATCACTGGCCTCTCAGGGTCAGGAAAGTCCTCTCTAGCCTTCGACACTATCTATGCCGAAGGACAACGACGTTATGTTGAATCCCTAAGCGCCTATGCCCGTCAATTTCTGGAAATGATGCAAAAACCTGACGTTGAGCATATTGAAGGCTTGTCGCCTGCCATTTCAATTGAACAAAAAACTACAAGCAAAAATCCTCGTTCAACAGTAGGTACCGTCACCGAAATCTATGACTATATGCGCTTGCTTTGGGCACGTACTGGTGTGCCCTATTCGCCAACAACAGGGTTGCCAATTGAAAGCCAAACCGTTTCCCAGATGGTCGACCGGATTATGGCAATGGGTGATGGTACTCGCCTTTATTTGCTTGCCCCCATTGTACGTGGCCGAAAAGGTGAATACCGCAAAGAGTTCGCTGACCTACAGAAACGAGGTTTTCAACGCGTAAAAGTAGACGGTGAATTTTATCTCATCGAAGATGTTCCTGCACTTGATAAAAAATTCAAGCATGACATTGATGTTGTGGTAGATCGCATTGTTTTAAAAGAAGAAATATCACAAAG
Organism: uncultured Kordiimonadaceae bacterium; assembly: GCA_963976155.1. Classification (GTDB taxonomy): domain Bacteria; phylum Pseudomonadota; class Alphaproteobacteria; order Sphingomonadales; family Kordiimonadaceae; genus Kordiimonas. Next base: position 30,813 of record CAXBKT010000013.1, read on the forward strand.
ACTTGCGGAAAGCGTAGAGGCCGCGATAGAGCTTTCCGACGGTTTAGTGGTGGCAGAAATTGCTAGTAAAGACCCAGAGAAATCGGAACGTCACCTGATGTCTGCAAAGTTTGCCTGCCCAGTTTCCGGCTTCACGATAGAAGAAATTGAGCCAAGATTATTCTCCTTCAATAACCCTTTTGGGGCCTGCCCAAGCTGCGACGGTCTAGGTAAAAAACTACATTTTGACAGAAACCTTATTGTGCCAGATGAGAGTAAAACAATACGTGAGGGTGCACTGGCACCTTGGGCCAACAAATCCAACAACCCCTCACCTTTTTACTTTCAGGCACTTGACGCTGTGGCACGACATTTTGATGTATCCCTCGACACACCATGGAGAGACCTGCCACAAAAAGCACGTGATGCGTTTCTACTTGGCACAGGTAAAACATCGGTTACCATTATCTATGCGGATGGGAAGCGAAAATTTGAGGTGAACAAACCCTTTGAGGGCGTTTTACATAATATTGAACGGCGGTGGAGAGAAACAGACTCCAACTGGATGCGAGAAGAACTTTCCAAATACCAATCATCAGCCAAATGTACCTCATGCAAAGGCGAGCGCCTTAAGCCCGAAGCCCTAGCTGTGAAAATTGATGGCTGCCACGTAAGTGAAATAACTGGGCTTTCAATCAATGCTGCCCACGAATGGTTTGCTGCCCTCCCTCAAAAACTGAACAAAAAACAGCAGGCAATCGCTGAAAAAGTACTCAAAGAAATTCAGGACAGGCTCGGCTTTCTCGTCAGTGTTGGGCTCAATTATTTACAGCTAAGTCGTTCTTCTGGAACACTTTCTGGCGGTGAAAGCCAGCGTATAAGGCTTGCGTCACAAATTGGTTCAGGCCTGACGGGTGTTCTTTATGTACTTGATGAACCATCAATTGGCCTGCACCAGAAAGACAATGATAAACTGTTGGAGACACTACAAAATTTACGAGATATTGGAAACACTGTTCTTGTTGTTGAACATGATGAAGACGCCATTCGCACAGCCGACTATGTCATTGATATGGGCCCCGGAGCAGGTGAACACGGTGGTATGATAGTTGCGGAAGGCACCCCACAAGAAGTGATGAACCACCCGGATAGCCTTACAGGCCAATATCTAACCGGAAAACGTGTTGTGCCGATACCTGCCGTTAGGCGTGCAGGACACAAGAATAAATTCCTGTCTGTAAAAGGTGCAACTGCCAACAACCTCAAGGGCGTTGACGGTGACATACCTCTGGGAACACTGACCTGTATCACAGGAGTATCAGGTTCAGGCAAGTCCACATTCACGCTAGAAACACTCTATAAAGCTGTTGCCAAACACTTAAACGGTGCACGCGCTATACCGGGCGCGCACACCGAAGTTTCAGGGCTAGAGCATCTGGATAAAATCGTTGATATTGATCAAAGCCCTATTGGACGTACACCGCGCTCTAACCCAGCGACATATACCGGGGCCTTCTCCCCTATTCGCGACTGGTTTGCTGGGCTGCCGGAATCTCAGGCTCGCGGGTATAAGTCAGGGCGCTTCTCTTTCAACGTAAAAGGAGGCCGCTGTGAAGCTTGCAAAGGCGACGGTGTCATCAAGATTGAAATGCACTTCTTGCCCGACGTTTATGTTGAGTGTGATCAATGTCGCGGCAAGCGCTACAACCGGGAAACACTGGAAGTTCGCTACAAAGATAAGTCTATAGCTGACGTCTTAGATATGACTGTTGAGGAAGGTGTTGAGTTTTTCAAAGCAGTGCCGGCAATACGAACAAAATTTGAAATGCTCAATAAAGTTGGTCTCAGCTACATACGTGTTGGCCAGCAGGCCACTACCCTCTCAGGAGGTGAAGCCCAGCGCGTAAAACTTGCGAAAGAACTTTCAAAACGCTCTACGGGTAAAACTCTATATATCCTAGATGAGCCAACAACTGGTTTACACTTTGAAGACGTTAGAAAACTTATGGAAGTTCTTCAGGCCCTTGTTGAGCAAGGTAATACAGTGATTGTGATAGAACATAACCTTGAGGTCATTAAAACCGCTGACTGGATTTTAGACTTAGGCCCTGAAGGCGGTGATGGCGGCGGTGAAATTGTGGCCGTTGGTACGCCCGAGCAAGTAGCTGAAAATAAACGCAGTTATACAGGCCACTATCTATCACATGTATTAAAACGGCAGGCCTCTGAATAAATTAATAAGTGAAATCAAACTAATACATCCTTCGTTCATCTTTATTGTGCGTTACTACGCGAAAGAGCAATAACCACATAAAGCTGAACGAGGATAGATTATGAAGAAATTGGCGACCCTAGCCTTATTGAGCAGTAGCATGCTGATCGCCCCGCCATTACTTGCTGATACTTTCTCCGTTGAAGCCCCTATCAAAGAGGTAACCGTCTATAAAGGCGGCGGTGCGCAGATTACTAGAGTTGGCAAACTGACACTCCCTGTGGGACAGCACACTCTGTTCCTTAAAAATCTGCATGAAGAATTACTCTCTTCAGATATCCCTCCACATGCAGTAATTACAACTGCGCAGGCAAGCATTTCAGCCTTAAAGTTTCAAGCGCAGCCTTCAAGCAATGCCGCTTCCGCACCACAACAAAAGCTAAAAGCCGAAATAGATGCAATCAGCCTTCAAATTTCCAGCCTTAAAGACAAGATTTCATCAAATGATATGCGCTTGGCTTTCATTAAGAATATAGGTAACTCTCAAACTAACCAACCTAGCGGCTTAGACCTAACGGCTCTGCAAAACACTCTTAATTTCGTAGGCAAAAACACATCGGACATTCTCGCTGATAGCCAAACCCATAGGCAACGAATAAACAAATTAACACTTCAACAAGAAGCTTTGCGCCGAGAACTAGCACGAAGCGGTGCGCCTCGCACAGACTACCAGCAGGCGTTATTGACGGTAGACAACACGAAAGAGCAACCAGTAGAGTTTACATTTAACTATTTTGTAGAAGACGCGTCTTGGGACATGACTGTTGACGCCTCACTTGATAACGAAAACAAGCAAATGAACCTCGCTTTGTCTGCCAAAATTTCTCAGGAAACAGGTGAAAACTGGGAAGATGTAGAGCTTTCATTATCCAATGCACGGCCATCAAGCTTTGTAGGCAATATATATGTCCCTTCCGAGTTCATTTCCATTGCACCAGAACAGGACATGATCCGCCGTATGGAATTAAAACAACAAGCCCCTATGGCTGCAGCCTATGAAGATATTATGGTCAGAGGCAACCGCGTGTCTGCTAGTTCTTCACGTTTTGATCGTAAATACCAAGTCGCCGGCAACAACACAATTTTGTCCAACGGAGAAACAGAAACCCTTCGCATCGCCGATACGACCACAGAGGTAGAGGTTATCACTCGTGCTGCTCCTTTCTTTGGCGGGAATGCCTATGTTTATGCAGACACCACCTTGTCAGACTTCCTAAGTGTAAGGGATATCAATGTAACCCTCACACGTGATGGCCATTATGCAGGAACTGGCCGCTGGCCAAACCTTGAAGCGAACACTGCGCTAGAGTTACCTTTTGGCTCAGATACCAACATAGAGGTAACCTACAAAGAACAGCCACCCGAGGACGGAGATACCGGGTTTATCAAAAAAAAATCAGTTGAACAGAAACGCTTCCTCATAACAGTCACGAACAATGGCACTTTCGCGGCCCCCGTTGAGATATTCGACAGGTACCCGGTAGCAGCTCATGAAGACATAAAAGTAACCCCCCTTAAAACTGCGACAAAACCCGACAAAAGTGATTTGCAAAACAAACCAGGCGTTATAAAGTGGAAAAAAACACTTATACCGGGAGAAATTTGGCACATTAAACATGAATATCAAGTGTCCTACCCTTCGGATAAAAGTATCCGTCGATCTAATAAGTAAAAGTGCACAACAGATATAGAGCAGTAACTTTCGCAACAAATATTGATAGGCTTTACGGAGTAGTTACCTTTTAGACGCCATACTCCCTAAATGCTAGCGAGGATTAACAGAGTGAATATGGAACGGCCTCAAACTGCCCGATCCAAAAAATTCGTTACAGTAGCTTTTGCTGTAACGGCTTTTTTTCTTTCAGCCGCAGGGTTAGGCACGAATGCTGAACCCTTAATGCTCGCAACACGCCATCATTTACCACCCTATGTCTACAAGACTGCCAGCTCAGGCATAGAAGTCGACCTGATAAAAGCTATCTTTAAAGACATGCAGGTAGACATAAAATTTATTCAGATGCCCAGGATCAGAATGATCCAATCATTCGACCGAGGCGAAGTTCAGGGTATTCTTACTCAAAATGTCACAGTCTCTGATATAGGCTGTGCGACTGATTGGTATTTAAAACACCAAAATGTTGGTTTCACTTTAGCTGAAGAAAATATTCAATTGAGCACGCTTCAAGACCTTCAAAAATTTTCAGTTTTATCTTTTGATGGTGCCCGTAAGTACCTGGGAGAAGCTTTCAGAATGGCGGTTGATAATAACCCTCGTTATAAGGAGTATATTAATCAAGCCGCCCATATAGAATTAGTCTATCTGAAGCGCTTCAATGTCATAATCGGGGACGAATGGATTCTACGCCTTGCTCAACGCAACCATTTCGATAAAACCGGTAAATATAAACGCATGACGGCACATTATATTATGCCACCTTCCCTTTATTCGGCCCGTTTTCAAGACCAAACTATTTGTGACGCTTTTAATAAATCCTTATCAAAAATACGCAATTCGGGTAATTATGAGCAAATTGTTTCCGCCTATCACCAAAGGATTATGATAGCTGCCACTGTCTTCTGATTTGCGCACAAACGACCAACACTCACCACCTCCCTCCTTTACACCCATTCAACCCAGCAAATTTGCGAGAAATTATAATCGCATAACATGTATATGTTGCAGGATTACAACAAGGTAAACGTTAGTTATTGTTTCTTGGAATTTCCATATTGGCTCAACAGCTTGTCTTCATACTTAATTAAGCCTACCGCGCCAACCATAAGGGGATGCATAGTAAACATTAGAAAATACACCTAGTAAAACCCCATTAGGGGAAACTTCCTTGCATCACAACATTTAGTAACATATGAAACTAATAGGATTATTACAAAAATCAAATCGTAGTGAGAATTTTGTTTCAATCCGCCTTAGAAACCCATGGAAAATATGCCACAGCATATGGGAATAGTTGCACCGACCCATATGCTAAAAGGGGAGTGAAGTAATGCAATCAAACAAACACACACACAAAAACAGGTTATTGGTAGGTACCAGCATAGCCTTATCAATGGCAATGTCTGTGCCAATAATGGCCCAAGACCAAGCTGCAGACGAAGACATTTTCGCACTTGAAGAAATCCTGGTAACAGCGTCCAAGCGTACCGAAAGCCTACAGGACGTAGGTATGTCCATTTCAGCAATGAGCAGCCTAGATATCGAACGCTCCGGCGTCACAGAATTTTTAGACTATGCCGTTAAAGTACCAAATCTCGGCTTCGCTTATGAAGCTGACGGGCGTTTCGACGCAAATTCCCCCTCTATTCGGGGTGTATTTGGTGCTAATACTACTGGGTTTTATATCGACGACATTCCAGTTCCAGCTTCCATGGACCCAAGGGTTATGGATATTAGTCGTGCAGAAATTCTTAGAGGGCCACAAGGCTCTTTGTACGGCGCTCGTTCAATGGGTGGTACAATCCGCCTTATCACTAAGCAACCAGACTTCGACAATCAGGAAATTAATCTCCATGCTAAGCTGTCTTCCGTAAATGAAGGCAAATATAACTGGGCATTCGATGGCTCCGTCAATATCCCTGTTGTGGACGACAAGCTTGCAGTACGGGCGAACGCATATTATGGCCATAACTCAGGTATTTTTGATCGGATACACCGGAAAAATCCAAGCTTTGGGCCCGGCACACCTGAGTTCCAGCGCCGTGATAATGTTGACACTGACGATTTTGTAGGAATTGGCATTACAGCCAAAGCAAAACTGAGCGATACACTAACATTTACGCCTAACTTTATGTACCAGCAAGTGAAAGCAGGTGGCCTACCCTATGCTGACCATACACCTGAAAATACGCTGCAAAAACGCTTCTTTGACATTGCCGAGCCCGGCAGCGACGAATGGTTTTTGATGGCTGGAACCTTCAACTGGGACCTTGATTCAGGCACCGTTACTTCTTCTACTTCATACTTTGATCGTTTCATCCGTGAGATGGAAGAAGAAGGCGAGTTCCTTGAAAATTTGCTGAATAATATTATTGGTATTCCGTCTGTACCTTGGTACGCACCGCTAGAAGAAACCGTTGATTACAGTTCAGTTTCGCATGAAACACGATATACCTCAGCCTTTGACGGACCATTTCAGCTTATTGCTGGTGTCTTTTATCAGCGGACGAAACGCTATCTTGCTTATCCACCAGCATTTGCACTAGGCGCTTCTGAAACAGGCATCATTCCAAATGACTTCATTTATCAAAATGACGCCTATTTTAACACGAAAGAAATTGCTGCTTTTGGTGAGGTGAGTTTCGAAGCTACAGAAAGCTTGAAATTAACAGTTGGCGGCCGCTGGTATAACGCAAAGTCTGATTCAGTCGCTGACGCTGACGGTTTTGCAAATGGAGGCCCTTCACATGCTGAGGGGAAAGCGTCCGAAAGTGGCTTCAATCCTAAATTCCTCATCCAGTTTGCGGCGTCTGATGCACTGAACCTTTATGCTTCTGGCGCAAAGGGATACCGTTTACCAGGTATCAATGGCAACATTTCAGAAACATTGTGTGGTGCAGAACTTGATGCACTTGGTGTAAACGCTTCTGATGTCACGAGTTTTAATTCAGATAGTCTATGGAGCTATGAAGCTGGCGCTAAGGCATCAACCTCAGATAACCGCTTTAAAATTAACGGTGCGGCGTACTTCATCAAATGGAAAGACATCCAACAGCAAAATCGTTTAGGTTGTGGTTTCCAGTTCACGGACAACGCCGGTGAAGCAGAGATCAAAGGCTTCGAGCTTGAGTTTTCTGCAGTGCCCGTTCAAGGTCTAACATTCGACTTTGGTATTGGCTATGCAAATGCTGAAATCACCGATACAGGCGGCGTCTCAGGCGTTAACGTAGGTGACAAAATCCAAGGCGTACCTAATTGGACATTCACAGGTTCAGGTGAATATGTATTCCCTGTAAGCGATGATTCAGAAGCATTTGTACGTGCTGACATAAGCCGTTATGGCCGTAGTTTCAGCGCAAACAACGAATCGTCAGCTGCAACACAGCGCCTTCGTCCCGCTTGGACCACAATTAACACGCGCTTTGGTGTTATGAAGGATAACTGGGAAGTTGCCCTTTTCGTGGATAACCTTACGGACAAACGCGCCAATCTTGGTGATAACCGTTCCATCGCCGCTGAACTGAGTACGCGTCAGCGCCTTGTGACAATTCGCCCTCGTACCATTGGTATTGAAACACGGTTTAATTTTTAGAAAACTGTGCACTAACAAATAAAAAAGCCCCGGCTGTGATGCCGGGGCTTTTTTATGGAAACAAGGTTATTAGCCACATAACATATTTACCGGCGCTTTCCTCAAGGTAGCCTACCATAGAATTTCCTTCTTCCAAGGAAACACCATGGGGCCTGAAAAATAAAGCTTGATACTACTTAGATGGTTTTCCAACTGGTATAATGAATTGCCTGTGATGCAAGAACCTTGCACCACCCTGAGCCATGCTATTTCAGTTTGCTAATTCTTAAAAATAAAACGCCTAGTGCCTAGGATAGAGTTATTTGTGAAATGATGTTTTGCTTTATCTAACCAATTTGTAAACAGAACCTTGATTAACCAATAAACCATAATCCCAAGCATTAAATATATTAGAAAATTCCCGTCTATAAAATCGGGCCATTTGTTGGACGTATTGGCGCTGAAAGAAGCTAGTGCACCACCAAATGCATAGCACACCCGCCAAAGGTGGCGTGCAATACGGTGCTTGCCGGCAAGACCGCCGCGGACGATCATATTTAAATCTAAAACAGCTGCAATAGCTGCCACGCTGCCAAATAAATAAAATGCACCTTTCATAAAACCAGATGCAGCCATCGCCGCGACAAAAAGTTGACCGCTAACTACTATAATTGTGAGAAATGCTAGAATTTCAAAAACACCAGTCTTTCTTTCCGGGCGCAATACAGTAACCCATGATGTGAGCACGAAATAGGTACTACTGATGGCTATCGAAGGGTCATCTGCTATAAATGCGGCACTTGACGTCAGCAGAATCATGAATATGAAAAACAAACCGCCAAAAAGTCGATGTAACCGAGCTCCTTTACGGAGCGATAAAGCTAAGGTGCCAAAAAGAAGGACAATTGACCCAGCAAAAATATGGAAAGCAAGCACGATTTACCTTTTTAAAAAAATTCCATTTCACGTCAAGGCCGAAATTTCACCCCTAAGATGCTGTATATAAAGGAATTTATATCATCTTACCAGATAAATTTCCACGCTGAGAAACGGCCGGCGCTTTTGGGTTAGAAAGCTTAAAAACTACTTCCGGGCTGTTTAAGGAACGCCAACTCTTCTTCAGTGCTTTTGCGGCCTAAAACGCTATTCCGGTGGGGATATCGTCCGAAGTGATCAATGATGGCTTTATGGCGTAATTCAAAATCGAGATTACCTTCCATCCCTGGCCTACCAAACAATTCTAAAGCTTGTTCATGAATGTGTCTGCTTTCACTGTGCATATAGGGCATATAGAGAAATTGCTTCCGCGAAGGCGGCCAGTTTTCACCAATGCCCTGTCCAACAGCTTCTTGTGACAACGCCAATGCCATAGCGTCACAGGAAAAGGCCGCAGCACTATCTCGAAAAATATTACGAGAAAATTGATCAAGTACAATGATTTCAGCGAGGCGGCCTCTGTCTGTGTGTCTCCACACAGCGAGTTCGCCAGCAGCAGCTTGTTCTAGAACAGGCCCAAACCGTCTTTCAATCAAAACGTCAAAACTATTAGATTTTGTCCACCAAGCACTAGGACCACATTCAGTAAACCAGAAATACAGAACGTCCTCAGCTCTCATTATTTTGCTCCTGACTTAGTCTCTGATGCTACAGGTACCATACGTATAATTGCCTCAGCAAACTTTGATGCCAAATTAACCTTTTCCATATCAACATAAGCAGGCTTATCGTCGACTGTATGGATATGTGGCATCAAACCTTCATCATTATATGATGCAATAGATACGCTTACCAAACCATCTCTTTGAAACCATACACTGTCAAAGTCACCTACTGTGTGCGTTCCTGCTTGCACTTCCCTAAATTGTTCATTCTGACGGGAAACAATCGCCGCAGTTTGGGTCAGTCTATTGGTATATAAAACCGGCGTAAAACCACCACTTTGTATAATATACTGGAGATTTTTGTTCCCCACAGTATCCAGATTTACAACATAGATATCTTTATTTACAAACTCATCTTTATGCTGCTGCCAATAATGTTGAGCCCCTAGCATGCCCGCTTCTTCTGCACTGGTAATAACAAGACGCACCTCTGCATCTTCGGGCATACGTCGCCATAACCGACTAGCCGCTGAGATGGCAGCAGCAACGCCGGATAGATTATCGTTAGCGCCAGGTGTATAGCCATACTTCCAAAAATCCAAACCAGCGAAACCAACTTGAGCACACAGAGCTAGTGTCAAGAGCACCAGTAACCAAATAGGTGCATCATATCCAGCGATTGAAAACGCTGGAACCACTACCCCTGCAGCAATTATAGCCGTACTCAAATAGACCGACACTGAGAAATTTTTGACTTGATCTGGCCGGTAGGCAAAGGAAGCTGGTGCGCTATCCAGATGCGCCATCAAAATAAAAAGACGTCTACCCTGCCCTTTTTTAGCAACCAAATTCGCAGTCATTTTCTTTGGGCTAAACCAGATGAGCGGAGTGACACGCCAATCAAAAAACAAAACATGACTGATAAAAAATAAAAAGCCTACTAGCAGCGAGATATAAAGCATCTCGCTTGCTGTCCAGATTGCGAGCCCCGTTCCCCCGGCAACCATCATGAAAAAGGGCAAGTAGCTTGTCGGCGCAAAAAAGGCCTCTTCCACTACATCAACCGCAGGCTCGCCCACTAGATGTGTCACCAGCCTCTCTCTTGCCATCATTTCGTCTTCGCTACCGGCGCCTCTATGTGGCCACTCCAGCAAACTATCGAAGATTTCTTTGCACCCTAAGGACATTTGCCTCACCTAATATTGTCTATGCATAAAGAGCATAGCTTTTTTTCTTACAAATTGAAGCCTACTCAGTTAAACAGGCCTTAATTCAGGCGGAGCATAGGTTCCAGCTCAAACATTTGCGAGTAAGACCATGACATCATCACCAAAACCAGTACATATAATCGGCGGCGGCCTAGCTGGCTCAGAGGCTGCATGGCAACTCGCGGAACGCGACGTTCCTGTTATTCTTCATGAGATGCGCCCTGTGCGCAAAACAGATGCTCATTCCACTGACGGCCTTGCCGAGATGGTTTGCTCAAATAGCTTCCGTTCTGACGATTATGAGAATAATGCGGTTGGCCTTCTTCATGAAGAAATGCGCCGAATGAATTCGCTCATAATGGCCGCTGCTGAACGCCATAAAGTGCCCGCTGGTTCCGCTCTTGCCGTTGACCGCGATGCTTTCTCCGAAGATGTCACAGAGACACTCCTAAATCACAAGAATGTCTCACTTGAGCGCGGCGAGATTGAAGGCCTTCCACCAAAAGAGTGGGACAAGGTTATCATCGCAACCGGGCCCCTCACTTCTCCTGCACTTTCCGAAGCAGTTTTGAAGCTTTGTGGGGAAGATGGCCTTGCGTTTTTTGATGCAATAGCGCCAATCGTTTATAAAGACAGCATAAATTTTGATAATGCTTGGTACCAAAGTCGTTATGACAAAGGTGATGGTGCAGACTATATCAACCTGCCGATGAACCGCGAGCAGTATGAAGAGTTCATCAACGACTTAAATGAAGGCGAAAAAGCCGATTTCAAAGAATGGGAAGCAACCACACCCTATTTCGAAGGCTGCATGCCCATCGAAGTAATGGCTGAACGAGGCCCTGAAACCTTACGTTTTGGCCCAATGAAGCCGGTCGGCTTACAAAACCCAAACATGCCTGACAAGCACCACGCCGTTGTTCAACTTCGACAAGATAACAAACTTGGTACGCTCTATAATATTGTTGGTTTTCAGACGAAGCTCAAATACGGTGAGCAAACACGTATCTTCAAAAAGATACCCGGCCTCGAGAATGCCCAGTTTGCAAGACTAGGTGGCTTACACCGTAAC
>CAXBKT010000014.1:0-41937 GCA_963976155.1 uncultured Kordiimonadaceae bacterium
TACTCCCCAACGCAGACACGAAAAACCCTTCTTCTTCCGCAAATGCAAATGTAGAAGGTTTGCCGTCAATTTCTGCCTCAGGTTCCGCCATATTACGAATGACCACTTTGCCAATAAGTTTCCTCGGCAGAGAATTTTCCACCAAATCAATATCTATTTCTCCGTGGTGATCCGTTTTAGCTACAAGACGGAAAACTCCCTCGGCCCCTGCAGCAATCGTCTTGTTATTTATAGCATTCCCACCATCATGGACCCGGCGATCACGAACAACACGTGTTGTAACTGAGCGGTTAGTAAGATTGCTGATCCTCACAACTGCTGACTTAGACATGCTGTAACTCCCAGTATTCATATTTTCTTCTACACCCGGTAAGGATGATTGATCACTGTCCAAAAACATCTTATCTGACACTCCCTTGCCCTCATTCCCTACCAACTAATGACACGCTGCGGCTTAGGCAGCCCCTTACCTATTCCACAAATCATGCCAACTTTTATATGTTTAAAATCAATAGGTTACAGAAAACAACTTATGCCACCGACACAGCGAAACTGTGTCGGGCGCTGTCGGACACAGTGTCCGACAGAGTACCGATGATTAATATTTGAAATTTTGAGACATGAATTTTAAGAGGCTGTAATACCGGGTTAGATAGGCTTATTTATCAAGTGCAGAGATTTTCTCTAGCCAGTTGGCAATCTCTTGAGTGCGAGAGCAACTATCCAAAACGTCAGCCCCCAAACCATACCGCCAGGCTAGGCCTGTATCACCCACTTCCTGAAGGCGTGTATAATCCCCAATCAACCGTTCGAGGTCTGCGGGGGAAGCGACAAACCCCTCATTCAGCATCATTTCGGCATAGCGACGAAATACACCCGCAATATAACTTAGATCAAATTCAGGATGATACTGAACGCCCCAAAACTCAGCAGTGCCAATATTCATCGCGATTGCTTGCATCTCACTCATCGCATTACTCGCAAGTAAAACAGCTTCAGACGGTAATTTGGTTACATGATCGAGGTGGATTGAAACTGCGTCAAATAATGAGCTTTTATTCCGGAATAGAGGGTGTGACTGCCCCTCAGCCTCCACCTTAATGCGGCGTGCTACGCCAATCTCACGCCCTCGCACATTAGGCGCAACAGAGCCTCCTGCCGCAACGACTGCCACCTGCATCCCCCAGCAACTGCCAAATATTTGACTGCCCGCAGAGAAACAAGCTTTCATCAACTCAATTTGGCACAAAACATCCGCATCGGTGTCATACGCATGCAAGGAAGACCCTGTAAAAACGATACCATCATAGGCGGAGATCTCGTCAACATCGTGCCCTGGTAATTCCCCGTCAGTAGGAAAAATAAAGTCAATTTTCAAATCAGGCCGAATAGCCTTCAAAGTCTTTGCGTAATTAGCACTTTGTGTCAGCATACCAAAGGACACAGCGTGGTCACGGGCCTCTTTGGTATTGCCCTCAACTATCAGTAACTTCAGCTGACGCACCATTTACCATACTCACTCAAGAAAGATCACTGCGGCTCAGAAAGCTGAAGCCAAATCGTTTTTAATTCCGTGTATTTATCAAAGGCATGCAATGACCTGTCACGCCCAAAACCCGATTGCTTGAACCCACCAAATGGGGTTGTGATATCGCTGCCGTCCCAGCAGTTAATCCATACATTGCCCGCGCGCAAACGACGGCCTGCATGGTGTGCTTTATTGATGTCGCCTGTCCAAATACCAGCAGCTAGGCCATAAATACTATCATTCGCTACCGCCACCGCTTCATCAAAGGTTTCGAAGGTAATAACAGAAAGAACCGGGCCAAAAATTTCTTCCCGAGCGATTTTCATATGCGAGTTTACATCTTCAAAAATAGTAGGTGCCACATACATGCCGCCTGTTTCTGCATGAAGCTGCTCACCGCCGCAAACAAGCTTAGCCCCTCCTTCATGACCTGCCTTTATATAAGAAAGAACTGTCTGCAGCTGTTTGTTATCAACGATTGCACCAAAGTTTGTTTCTGGATCAAGGGGATTACCGGGCTTTAGAGTGCTTGCAACCTTTTGAACGCGTGACAAGAAATCATCTTTGATACTTTCCTGCACCAACAGGCGTGACCCTGCCGTACAAACCTGCCCTTGGTCATAAAATATACCCCATGCGGCAGCCTCCGCTGCAGCATCTAAGTCCGGGCAGTCTGCCATTACAATTTGTGGACTTTTGCCGCCACACTCTAGCGCTACACGCTTAAGGTTAGACTGCGCCGCATACCCCATAATGAGTTTGCCTACAGCTGTTGAGCCAGTAAAAACAACACCATCAACATCCATATTGAGACACAGTGCCTTACCTGCAACCGCGCCCGAACCTGGAATAACATTAAATACACCCGCTGGAATACCTGCTTCATGGGCCAATTCCGCCGTTCTAAGTACTGTAAGGCTAGCTTGCTCCGCTGGTTTCATGATTACGCTATTACCTGCGGCAAGCGCAGGCGCAAATTTCCAGGACGCCATTAACAGTGGGAAATTCCAAGGTGTTACTGCACCAACAACACCAAGCGGTTCGCGCACGATCATTGAGATCGCATCTTGCCCGGAAGGGCCTATCTCGTCATAAATTTTGTCAAGTGCCTCCGCATAGTATCGCACAGTGCCGATAACCAGCGGGATGTCTGCAGCCTTTGTGTTCTTGATAGGCTTTCCCATATCAAGCGTTTCAAGAAGAGAAAGTTCTTCGGCATTTTCCTCAAGAAGCTCTGCAAATTTCAAGAGTACGGCCTTCCTGACTTTTGGCGCCGTTCTACTCCACACTCCGCTCTCAAAGCTCACACGCGCAGCGTGCACTGCGGCGTTTACTTCAGCTTCACCACAGGCCGCTATATGTGTTAATAATGAGCCATCAATCGGCGTTCTACACTCAAAGGTTTCGCCTGACTGAGCCGAACAAAATCGACCATCTATAAACGCTTCGTTTCGAATGGTTACACGAGACAACGCCTCTTTTACACGCGCGGAGAAATCCATAACAGGATAATCCTTTCATACAATTTAAGCTTGGATTGCTGGCCCGACCTTCTGTGCTTCTGCACGGGAAGAGGCAACCTCTTCCTGCCAGTTCAACATATTCATTTCGATAAAGAAGAAAGCTGCTAGCCATAGAAAGGCATCGAGCGCATCAACTGGCTCGTTCAAATACCACCAGTAGAAAATATTGATCACAAGAATGCCGTATAGCACCAGTTTGAAAGATTTATAGATATAGAAAAATCTGGTGCCCACGAGCTTGGAAGATTCGAGGAAAACCTCAAGCTCCAAAATTATTACAACGATAATCCATATGCCAGCGTTAACCACATCCAGCCAGACTAGCTGGCTTAGTAAACTGAACCCGCCGGGGGTCGAAAACATATTGAGCGCCTCATTATACATCGCGCCATTTGCCAACAGCAGGCAGTTTTTTAAGTCTAGCGGCACATATTCATCAAGCGAGCTTGCAAATGTTGCCCCGCTGCCAACCAAATCACAAACAGCTCCGCCAGCTTGGGGAGAAAAACCATTTGGAATATAGAGTGTTTCTACATACCCATAAAATGCATATAAGATGACCCCACCACATAGAAATGTTAGTGACGTAAGGCTCCAATCAACCCAACCATGTATAGCATCGTCCGGAATAATATAGGTTTCGAGTTCAAGCAACAGCAATAGAATAAGCCAGGAAAAGGTGTCAATTGACCCAGTAAAAGCAACAATAATGTCTCCAAGCTCCAAACCATCTTTGTATGTGACCGACATACTGCTGAAATCTTCAACAAAGAAAAAACTTACGGTGAAAATAAGCAGCGCATAAATCGAATATTTGAAAGTCTGATAAAGCTTTCCTGATGTAAATGTCATTGCTCGCCTAACTCTAGGTAAACTGATCCTGTCACCGGCTAGATGGTATAACCCCAGCCAGTGCACTCAACTTTTTTTCTGAAAATATACGTGGCAGTCATTGATAACTGCCACGCAAGCTTTACTGTATCTATTCGCCGAAATTATAACTCATACGCACACCGAAGGTACGCGGCCTAGAGACACCAAAATAGTGCGCGGGAATTATACCGCTACCCTCACCAGATCCATTATAATAAAGCTTGTTACCAACATTTTCAATATACCCCGTTAAGGTCCATCCCGCTTCAGCGGCATAGCCAAGGCGTACAGTCATATCAGCATATCCAGCCATGCGAGCCTCCGCGAGATGCGGTTGTCCGCCAAATGTCTCTGATTGTCCGTATATTTCACCAGACGCAAACATCTCACCTGCGCCAACTGGATAATGGAACTTCGCCACTGCCGACCCGGAGAACTTTGGCATCTGTGGCAACCCTGTTCCTTCACAGTCGTCGGAACCGTCACAAATTAGCTGTGCATTGGTCACTTCAGAGTCCGCATATGCCCCTGAAATTAATAAATCAAAATACTGATTAATATCCAGTTTCGCTGAGCCTTCAATTCCCCAACCTTTTGCATTACCCACATTGCTCACCACAATGCCACCGCCGTTACCCGGCACAGTTACCTGCAAATCGCTGTATTTAAAATAGTAGGCGTTAATGTCTACAAGACCGCGCCCATCTAGAACTTTAATTTTTGTTCCAACCTCATATGACCAAGCTTTTTCCGGATCAAACTTATCTGGGCCTGCATCAGCAGATGTAATGTCGGTTTCGCCGAGCAAATCCGGTGAGATCGAGAAACTTCCGAAACCACCTGCTTTAAAGCCCCTTGTTACACTAGCAAAAACAGTCACATCATCGTTCGGCCGGTAGCGGGCAATAAAGCGCGGAGAGAAAGCCTCCCAGGACGCACTATCCTCTAAAAAACCATCTGTCGTAAAACCAAACGCGAAGAATGGGCCTATGTCGCTTTCCACTGGCAAAACATTCAGCGCAAAATCTTTTGTATCACGCGTGTAACGCAGGCCAAAACCAACATCAAACTCATCACTAATTGCATAATTCAGATCAACGTAAGCTGCCCAGCCATGATACCGACCGCGAGTTTTATTTTTCTCAAGTAATCCATCAGGGTTAGGCGTGAACTCGCCGCCATAGTAAGCAATGTATGCAGAGCAATTATCAAACCCATAAGCGCTTAAATAATAAGCGCACATTACGTCTTCATTTGCTTGCTGCGCAAAATCTGCATCAATATTCTCATCATAGAAAGAAACACCAGCATACCAACTAAGCGGGTCATCTGTATCAGAAACCACCCTCAATTCTTGCTCAAAGTACTTACCTTCTTGGTCTTGACTATACCCATTGATACCGAGTGGGGTGCCGTCGAAATCTTCAGCGTAGTTGTATGTATGTGATTTATAACCTGTCAGGGAAGTAAGAGTTGCGCCGTCAAGATCCCAGTCAACCTGAAGCCCAAAACTCCATATGCTGGCATCATCGTTATTGCCAAGTCCTAAATCACTATCAATCCTGCGGCCACCACTACCGAGGTCAAGACCAAAAAGGTCCACTAGTGCTTCATAACCTTCACCGAGTTTTGTTGGAACATATACCGTACCGCTTTGATCTCGGTCTTCATATTCTGCCGTGAACAAAACCTCGACAGTGTCACCCTTATAGAGTGCCGAGAAGCGAGCTGCATATTTTTCATAACCCAGAAGAGGCTCTGCACTTGGATTAAAAGCATTGGTGATATAACCGTTTTCTGTTCCAGCAAGACCTGCAAAACGGATCGCAAACTTGTCAGAAACAGGGAAGTTTAAGGCACCCTCTCCAACAAGATGCCCGCGCTCACCAATATCCAGATCTACATAACCACCTGCACCGTCAAGGTTTGGCTTGGCGGTATGCACGCTAATAGCACCGCCGATGGAGGCCCTACCAAACAAGAAACCTTGTGGTCCGCGCAAAACCTCTGCGCGCTCAATATCAAACAAGGATGTAACAACGGCACCGTTACGCCCCTGATAGAGACCATTTTTAAAGATAGAGATAGAAGGGTCACCACCGACCCCGAAATCATTTGTAATAATACCACGAATTGAAATGGTGTCGATAAAACTGTCGTCGCTATTGCCTGTAACACCCGGTGTAAAGTTCACAATGTCTTTCACATCATCCAAGTTCACGTCACGTGTAAAATCACCAGAAAAAGCCGTAATTGCCAGCGGCACATCTTGTATGGATTCAGCGCGTTTTTGGGCAGTCACAAGAATTTCTTCAAATTCGGAGCCGTCCGTCCCAGCATCCTGCGCCAAAACCGTCGCTGGAAATACCAAGCCCATTATCGTACCTACGGAGCAACTTGTTAGAAAACGTTGGCGTCTTTTTGTTCCCTTAATAGTCATATTCACCCTCTCCCTAGAAGCCGACAGCTAAGTACAAAACTCGAATTAGCTGTTATTCAAAACGGGCAATTATTCTGATGTTTTCGATGCCCTTTATGTGATCACAAAAAACATATCAGTGATTTTCCAATGACGCAACAATTAACGCTTATTTGAGATCACAAATACAAATAACAGAAAAATTCCGTATAATACCAAAGCTACGCAAGGACTAAATCTAACCCTGCACTAAGCCCGCATTAACTAGTTCACCATACATCGGTGCAAGCTCGGCACTATATTTTTTCCAACGATTCACCGATCTGTTGTGAGCCTTTTCTCGCACCTGCGCAGCACTAGCTGTCGCCACCGGCGCAGGCTGTTTGTGAAACGAAAGGCAAGCTTCTTGCCATCCCAGCCCCAGAAAATTGATGACACGTCGGGCATTCGCCTCAACATCATCCACCAACTCCTCATAAGCTACATCAAGTATCCGGCCAGGCAATATACGGCGCCACTGTGCCAACAAATTATAATACCTTATATAATGACGCGCCATTTCCTTTTGATCATATGAATGCAAATACGCATCAGCAAAAAGCTGTTTATAACTGGAAAAGCAGCTATCCATTGGATTTCTAACCAGATGAACAATACGGGCTTGGGGTAACGCTTTTGCTATAAGGGGTGCTAGCAAATAATTCCCCGGTAGCTTATCAACAAACCGAGCAGACCCATGGCGCATCGGCGCTGACGCTCGAATATATTCAGTCCCAATAGCTTTTGGGTCAGCCTTTCCATAAGCAGCGATTGCTTCTGGCGACCAACGCCCCTGTTCCACACCGCCAGAAACACGAAACGAAGCAAGACTAAATTGCTGCAACTCACCTGCTGCTTCGACTTCGCTGTGACTAGTAATAATTCGTTCCAATAAGGTTGTTCCCGTTCGAGGCTGACCAATAATGAAGATCGGGGCGGGGTCATCATGGCCCTCCTGCAGGTCTATCATCCATTTTTCAGTAAATGTTTCTTCTAACGCTCGGAAAAGAGCTTCATCCGCAGCCTCATCAAAAGGTGTAATCGCCTTTCGAGCTTTTGCGCCAATCTCAAAAGCCTTGAATGCAGAAGGCCAGTTTTCCAGATCCTCATATTGCTTGCCCGCAGCGTATGCATAAAAAGGTACAGCAGCTGGTTCACTGATATTTTCTGCCATTTCAAGTAGATACGCTGCCCGCCCTATATCCGTTCCCTTTTCGATAGAGGACAACAACCAATGTGCCTGTGGGACATCCGAAAACCGTTTAATAGTGTCAACAAGTACGCCTCTCGCCTGAGCCGTCTCGCCCTGAAAGATAAGGGCACTTGAAAGATTAATTGCAAATGCAGGAAAGTCAGGCCCATGCTCTACAGCCTTTTGATACCAGCCGATAGCGGACCTCTGGTCCCCAAGCTGAGAATAAACCAAGCCCATAACATCAAATACATGACAATCTGATGGCTCGGCCTCTTCAGCCTTTTTTAGTGAACTCTCTGCCCGAATAGGCTGACCTAAAAGCATATAAATACGAGCAAGTTGCGCCCAAGCGGCCGCATGCTGGACATCTAAATTAGTTACTGAACCAAACGCTTTAACTGCAGTCCGGTAATCTTTCATTTCCGCAGCAACTAAACCTACAAGAAAATGGCCTTGTACACATGACCGGTCCAGCGCCAGCACCTTCCGGCAGGCCCCTCCCGCTTCGCTCAACTTCCCCGTCGCAAGAGCTTCGAAACCCACCTTAAGCAATCGATTAATATCTGCCTGCATTTTCCCATTCATTGTATCAGGGACTCCAACTACATCTTGACATTAGGTAAAAATACGTTTGTGATCACAATTATATTATCCAGATAAGCATATCTGATTACAACCAGTAAGATAAGGATATACAGATGGTTAGCGCTTCCGCAACTATGGTTTTAAAGCCCAAAGCGTGCTTTCGCGCATTCATTTTATGCGTGGCAACAGCTTGTCTGCCCACAACCGTCGCACAAGCCAAGGACAATGTCGCGGCAGTTGCGGACAAAATATTTGTAAATGGCCACTTTTATAGCGCCGATGACAAACACAGTATGCATGAAGCAATGGCCATAAGCGGTGATACGATCATTGCTGTGGGAAACATAGACGCCGTAGAGGTCTTTTCAGGCCCCAAAACCGAACGCATTGACCTTGACGGAAAACTCGTACTACCAGGACTACATGACACCCATTTGCACCCCATTAGCGCCATGCCTGTTGAATCCTGCGACTTGAAGAATGAACCAACCCCGCTTGCTCATATCACCGAGCATATACAGGACTGCATTAAAAAACTGCCAATGGACCACCACGAATGGATTGTTGTGAACACATGGAACTTTGCTGCTGGCAATCAAGCAGGTGAAAAATTTCAAACTATCCGACAGGCACTAGATGCAGTGCAAGTTGACAAGCCCGTAATCTTAATTGGCAGCGACGGCCATCATTACGGTGTTAATAGCACAGCCCTCGCGCGCGCAAAAAACATCTCAGGAGAGACTGTAGGGATTACGGCAAAAACACTCGCTACCGGCTTCCAAGGGATTGCCGGTTATATAGGTGTCGATCAAGCAGGCGAGCCTAATGGCCGCCTGACCGAAGATTACCCCCTAGTAGCTATTGAAGCGAGTAACTATTTTGAACTTGGCATTGAGGAACGCCGTGCAGCGCCAGAGCTTTTAATGGAGGTAACATTACCTCGAGGTATCACTTCCTTCCTCGATGCAGGTGCACATCCACCAACTCTTGACATCTATGATAGCCTAATTGAAAAAAATGGCTTCCATGCGCGCGCAACGCTTGCCATTTTTCTTGATCCGCAAACTTACAAAGGTGACGATAAAAAAGTCGACTATACTTCAATGATACAGGATGCAGATGCCATACGTCAAAAATACGACTCTGTCCCCAACATTAAGGCAACCTACCTAAAACTACTAGCTGACGGAGTACTTGAGGGCGACCCTCTCGCAACCCCACCCACTTTGCCAAACGCGGCTTTTTCCCGTAACTATCATCGGCCAATATTCGAATACAATGAGACATCTGGTATGGTTGACGTGGTTGGCTATGCCGACACAAATAGCCCCGCCTGTCAAGAAGCCAAGGCTGCTAAAACCACAGGCCTCACAGTAGATATAAACAAGTTTACAGCTGCTCACAGCTTCGACCCCCGGCAATGCGATACCAACAATGGCGTTCTGCAGCACGACTTGCAAATCATCAAGGACTATATCCGTGAGGGCGATGCGGCTGGATATACCATGTTTATACATGCCATTGGGGACAGAACAGTAAATATAACCCTTGATGCCATCCAAAATGCTAAGATCAAAAACGGTTCAAACACCAAGCATATCATTACGCACCTTCATATGGTGCAGCCTTCTGACTTCCCGCGATTTGCAGAACTGGATGTCTATAGCTCCTTCACATTTGCATGGGCATATACAGACAAAGAATATGACCTTACTATCATCCCTTTCACAGACCGCGTTGATCAGCAAAAGGGCCTTTACGATCCAAGTGGGTATTATTATTCAAACGCTTACCCTGCACGGTCCATTCGTGATAGCGGTGGCATTATTTTATCAGGTTCCGATGCCCCTGTAGATACAGCAGACCCAAGACCTTTTGTGAATATAGAAGGAGCAGTAAACCGAACACTTGATGGTGGTCAACTCAACGCCATGCAGACTTTATCAATATATGACGCGATTGATTCCTACACCATCAATGCGGCAAGAGCTTTAGATCAAAGTGAAATTGTAGGCTCCCTTGAGGCCGGCAAAAAAGCGGACTTCATCATTCTTAATCAAGACATCATTGATTTAGCAAAAACTGGTCAGAGCTCTCGAATTAGCAATACAATTGTTCTGGAAACATGGTTCGCCGGCCAAAAAGTTTATCAGTACAAAACGCAATGAAAACTAGCCATATAGCCTGCAAGTCAGGCTATATTAATCCTGATCTGCGAGGTGCCGTTCGATCTGCGCCATCCCATCCATAATATCATCCCGCACAGCCTCTTCAAGCTTGGCCGTATCTCTTTCAGCAAGAGCAGTAGTTACCTCTTTATGCTGATCAACAAAAGAGGCTGTACCCTGCCGCCCTAGTACAATACGCATAAATGGCCCAATCTGAAGCCACAGACTTTCCACCAAGCCAAGCATGACCGGCGCGGATGCCGCCTCATAAAGCGCAAAATGAAACTCGCTATTATACTTGCCGTACTCTGCAACATTGCCAGAAACAATAGCACTATCTAGTTTCGCATCAATTTCACTTAGGGCTTCTACAAGAGCATTAAGCTTAACAGAATCTGAGCCAATTTTTCTCAGGGCTAAAACGGCTAGTGCTGGCTCAAGAACTTTCCTTGCAATAGTCAGCTCGACAATTTTATCCGCCGTCATTTGAGCAACCATAATCCTACGCGTGGGGGTCTGCTCAAGCGCACCAATTCCTACAAGCCTTTTAATTGCTTCTCGCGCAGGCATAGCACTAACGCCGTATTCAGCAGCCAGCCCCCGTACCGTCAGTGCACGCCCAGGCTCCAACTGACCAGATACAATAGACTGCCTTAACTGCCTATACACTTCCTCATGAACGGTAGGGTTAGAGCTATAACTAGTCGTTTCTTCAACCACAGACTTCTCTGCTTCAGTTTTAGATTTTGATGTCTGACGTGCCAACAATCATCCTCAAGTTTTATTATTCTTGTGATCCCGATTTAAGCAACTTTTAACATTCCTACCGATTAGCAGCAATGGAAACTATTATTCTTTATAAAGCTAGGCCCACAGGAACAAATAATTTGATAATTACATGTCTATAGATGACTAATTTCTTGCAAAAACATAAAACTTCAATATATTTGTGATCACGTTTTTAAAAGTGCGCTATTACTGAAAATACAGACTGACTAGTCAAGACTTTATTAGAGCCTTGCGCGCTATGAGATAGACTATGCGAACAGCATTGCAAAAAACGAACATTTTGACTGGCGGCAAAACCAATTGCCCTCAGCATTCATTAAGAGGTGAACACGGTGAATATCGATCAATTGGCAGAGTGGTTTCAACAACATCGCATTGTAGAAGTGGCTTGCCTTGTCCCCGATCTTACAGGTGTTGCACGTGGTAAATCCATGGCTGCAGCACTTTTTCTTGACGGCATTACAAATGAACAGCTTCGTATTCCTGAGATTGTCTACACAATAAACGTGCAAGGCGAAGTGGTATATAATGAGCATGTTCAAAGGACCGAACGTGACCTAGTTTTAACACCAGACCTCTCAACACTTCACCTTGTGGACTGGAACGCAGACCCCACCGCCTGTTTCATATGTGACTCCTTGACCGACAAAGGTAGAGCCTACGATCTAGCTCCCCGTCAAATACTCAGGACAGTTGTTGACCTCTACAAACAAAAAGGCTGGAAGCCCATAGTTGGCCCCGAAATCGAATTCTACCTAATTGCTAAGTTTGACGATGTTATACTTGAGCCTCGTGCACCTGATGGACGTTCTGGTCTTAGAGAGTTTGGTCAGCATATCTACAGCTTGGACGCCGTGGATGAGTTTGACAGCCTCTTTGAGGAAATTTATCAGCACTGTGAAAAACAAGGGATCAAGCTCGATACTCTTATTCATGAAGATGGTCTCTGCCAATTTGAAATCAACCTTCGGCATACAGATGCCCTCGACGTTGCAGATCAACTTTACCTGTTCAAACGTTTAGCAAGGCAAGTTGCCCAAAAGCATGGTGTTTTTGTTACCTTTATGGCCAAACCCTATGCGGAAGAAAGCGGCAGCTCCATCCATCTACACCAGAGTGTCGTCGACATTGAAACCGGCGATAATATCTTCTCTGATGATGATGGTAACGATACAGAAGACTTCATGCATTATCTTGGTGGCTTGCAAGAACATATGGCTGCAGTCATGCCACTTCTGGCGCCCTACACCAACTCCTACAATCGCTTCGAAGCCTATATGAGTGCGCCGACCAACACACATTGGAGTCGCGAAAACAGAACCGTTGGCTTTCGTGTACCAGAAAGCAGCCGTAATGCACGCCGTGTTGAAAACCGAATTGCCGGCGCAGACGTTAACCCTTATCTCGCAATCGCCGCATCACTCCTATGTGGCTATGTCGGCATGACTGAGAAGATTAAACCACGCCCTGAATTTATCGGGGAAGGCTTTGAGGCCCATAGCCAAGCGCTTCCCGCTAGCCTAGCGGAAGCAGTCGACAATCTTGAAGCTTCCGCTGCTGTACGCGGCGTGCTTGGTGACGCCTTTGTAGATACTTACGTGGCTGTAAAGCGCAGTGAGTATAACGCACGTTCTCGCGTCTTGAACCCATGGGACATTCGTTACCTCATGGTCAACGTCTAAACAGCTCAGTCAGCTAGTTTGTACGAATACCCCCATTATGGATGTAATATAATGACGATATCTAACTATACAGCCCACATTCAGGGCCTAGACAATAAGCACCATATTCACCCGTTCACCGTGCATCATGAACTGCGTGAAAAAGGCCCGAGGGTTATCACCAAAGGTGAAGGCGTTTATCTTTGGGATTCTGAAGGCAACAAAATCATCGACGGCATGGCAGGCCTTTGGTGCGTACAACTTGGTTACGGTGTCGACGCGCTTGTTGATGCAGCAACAGATGCCATGAAAACACTGCCTTATTATAATAGTTTTTTCAAAACCACGAACCCAAAAGCGGCTGAGCTTGCAAAACTGGTTGCCGACAAAACACCCGAAGGGCTCGACGAAGTATTTTTCGCGTGCTCTGGCTCGGAAGCAAACGACACCGCCATCAAACTGATCTGGTACTATTGGAACCTCAAAGGGCAACCAAACAAGAAGGCAATCATCAGCCGTGAGCGCTCCTACCACGGAACCACAATCGCCGCTGCCAGCATGACTGGCCTAGACTTCATGCACGGCATCTTCGACCTACCCCTGCCACGTTTTCATCACATCGCACCAACACCGCATATGTATGGATACGCAGAGCCCGGCGAAAGCGAACATGATTTTGCGATGCGCTGCGCTAAGGCACTGGAAGATAAAATTCTTGAGCTTGGTGCTGAGAATGTAGGGGCCTTTGTCGGTGAGCCTGTTATGGGCGCTGGCGGCCTTATGCTGCCACCTGAGGGTTACTGGGCAGAGATTGCACGCATCTGTAAAAAATATGATGTGCTCTTGTGGTCAGATGAGGTGATTTGCGGCTTTGGCCGCACAGGTGACTGGTTTGGTTGCCAAACTTATGGTTTTACACCTGACATTATGACCATGGCCAAAGGCTTATCAAGCGGCTACCAGCCTATCTCTGCTGTGGCTTTAAATAGTGAAATGGCAAGCACAATCGTTGCCGCAGATAGCGAAATGGCCCACGGCTATACCTATTCTGGCCACCCTGTGGCCTGCGCAGTCGCCATCCGTAACATTGAGCTGATGGATGAGATGGAAATTGTCGGCAAGCGCGGCGATGCAACGTCCCAATATTTTCAGGAATGCCTCAATAAAATCGCAGACCATCCTCTTGTTGGGCAAACACGCGGTGTTGGCATGCTAGGTGCTATTGAACTCGTGAAAAACAAGGCAAGCAAGGAGCGCTACGAACCAGCGGGCCATGCAGGAGCCACCTGCCGCGAGCATTGTTTCGCCGAAGGCATCATCATGCGCGCAGTCGGCGACACTATGTTCCTATCGCCGCCACTGACGATCACGAACGATGAAATCGACGAGATGTTCGCGCTCATTCACCGCTGCCTTGACCTAACAGCCTGTGACTTAGCAAACGCCTGATAGTTTGAGTTTAAATAATGAAACCGCAAAACCACGCCAGTTCCTATTATGCTGCAACGGCCAACGACCATACGGAATATCCTGCCCTTCAGGAGGATATCACTGTTGATGTATGCGTTGTGGGCGGTGGCTTTTCTGGCGTGGCAACGGCCCTAACTCTGGCCGAACGGGGCTTATCAGTTGCTTTACTCGAAGCCAATAAAATTGGTTGGGGGGCATCGGGCCGGAACGGCGGCCAACTTCTCGCGGGCTGGTCAGGCGAAAGCGCCCTCATCAAACAAGTTGGTGAAGACGCCGAAAAATTTCTCTGGCGCACACGCTACCGCGGCAATGACATCGCAGAAGAGCGCATGGAAAAATACCAGATCCAATGCGACTATGTGAAAGGCGCTGTTACTGCTGCCGTGAATGCATCCCAAATGAAAATGCTGCAAAAAGAGTATGACGACTGTGTGGAAAATGGCTACCGGGACGAAATGCAAATGGTCGGTGCGGATGGCATCCGTGACTATGTAGGCACTGACAAATATGTCGGCGGACTAATTGACAATCGCGGCGGGCACTTACATCCGCTCAACCTTTGCCTCGGCGAAGCCCGCGCTGCCCATAGCCTTGGTGTCAAAATTTTCGAAAAATCACCCGTGACAGGCATCCAGCACGGGCCAATTGCAACAGTCATCACTGATGGCGGCAAGGTTAAAGCGAAATTTGTTGTTCTTGCTGGCAACGCCTACCACAAGCTAGAGCGCAAAAAGCTACATGGCTATATGTTGCCCACTGAAACCTATGTGATTGCAACTGAGCAGTTAGACGCGGATTTGGCAGCAGAAATTCTCCCTAAAAACTCAGCCGTATGTGACGCGAACATCGTGCTCGATTACTACCGCTTATCGTCTGACAACCGGCTTATTTTTGGCGGCGGTTGCAACTACCTTAATGTCAGCAACATGGACCCGGAAAAGGAGCTATTGCCACGCTTGCACGCTTTATTTCCGCAGCTTTCTGACGTGAAAATCGGCTATTCTTGGAGTGGCGTGATGGGTATTCCGCTTAACCGCGTGCCGATGATTGGCCGAATTGCAGACAATGCCTTCTATGTGCAGGGCTATTCCGGGCACGGCGTTAATTGCAGCCATATCGCAGGGGAATTACTCGCGGACGCCATCGAGCTGCGCGACCAAGACATAAAGCTTTTTGAGCAGGTTTCGCATTTTCACATTCCTGCCGCGGATTATATCGGCAACCCAATGCTGGCACTTGGTATGCTCTATTACCGCATGAAAGACAGTCTTGGCATCAGCGAACACTGAATATACCATAGGGGAAATACCAAATGTCACTCAGGCTAACGTTACTCGCTTCTGCTGCGCTGCTCACCGCTTGCTCTTCTGAGCCGGAACGCCAACCGGGTGAAGGCGCCGACCATGTGTTGTGGCAAGGTGCCATTTATACCGCGAGTGACAATCAGCCCTGGGCCGAAGCCATTGCCATTAAAGGCAATAGAATTGTCTATGTTGGCGGCAATAAAGGCGTTGAAGCATTTGTCGGCAAAAACACAAAGGTAACTGACCTCGACGATAAAATGGTTACGCCCGGTTTTATTGACACGCACGCCCACCCAGCGATGGCGGCAGGCATGTCAGATTCCGTAGAGCTGGACCTTAATGGTACCCCCGACGAGTGGAAACAGGCGGTTACAGACTATATAAAAGAAAACCCAGACAAACCCTATGTCATGGGCTTCGGGTTTTTGGCGGCAACGTTTGGCCCTAGCGGCCCCACCAAAGAGATGCTCGATGAAATCGTGTCAGACCGCCCTGTTGTTTTAATTGATGAAGGCGGCCATACGGCGTGGGTCAACTCCAAAGCGTTTGAGCTTGCAGGCATCGACAAAAACACCCTAGATCCTATCCCCGGCACGCATTTTTACAAAAGAGATGCTGACGGCAACCCAACAGGCTGGTGCCTGGAAGCCATGACATTTAACCCGATGATCGCCAAACTGGGCATGATCAGTAAAGAAAGCATCTTGGAGGGGGCAGAAGACCTTTTCTGGCTCATGACCTCCTTTGGCATCACAACCAGTTATGACGCTGGCATGTCACAATTTGAAGAAGTTAGTTACCCTGCCCTTGCGGAATTGGAAGCAAGCCAAAAGCTGCCCTTCCGCATTATCAGTTCGCACATGATACAGGACCCCAAACAGGTCCCAACTGCGATTGAACGCCTACGGTATCTAAACAAAACATACAGCAGTGCCTTGATCCAGCCGCGCGTTATGAAAATCCATAACGACGGCACAAAAGAAGCCTTCACCGCAGGGCAGTTCGACGATTATGTCGGGCAACCCGGCAACAAGGGGTCTGTTCTTTTAGAAGGCCCTGCCTTACAGGATTTTGTGGTAGATATTGACCAAGCGGGGTTTGACATTCATATCCATGCGATCGGGGACCGGGCCGTAGACGAAGCCCTTGATGCCTTTGAAATTGCCAGAAAGATCAATCCAGACAGCAATGTCCGATACGCCATTGGCCACACGGAGCTTGTACGCGATGAAGACCTTGCGCGCTTTGGTGCCTTAAATGTAACAGCGCAAACCACCCCTGTTTGGTTTGCAACAGACGGCGCCGGTGAAATTGCAGCCGTCGGTGCTGACCGCGCTGCCAAATTATACCGGTTCGATGCCATCGAACGTGCTGGCGGAAAAGTAACCTTCGGCAGCGATTTCCCAGCTGCTGGCGTACCCGGCCTGTCGCCACTTTACAATATCGAGGTTGGCATGACACGGCAGTATCCAAATGCACCAAATATGCCCGTAACACCCCCGGTTGACGCGCGCCTGTCGCTCGACACTATGCTGAAAGGCTATACGATACATGCCGCCTATCAGCTCAATATGGAAAATGACATTGGCTCGCTAGAAGTAGGCAAACTAGCTGATCTCACAGTGCTGAATGCAAACTTGTTTAACATTAAAAAACATGACGTTCATAAAGTCCGCGTCAGCATGACCATGATGGATGGCAACATTACCTATGAACGCGGCCTGAAAACCAGGCTTTTTGAGTGGGACAGCGGGCTATAACACCCCGCTAAACAGCATGTACCTTTTCAAGGCAGCTTAGAAACAACTCCACAATATGGGAGGGCTTTGGTGCGCGGCGCGCGATTGCCGCGAACTCGCAGTTATAGCTAAACCGGTCTTCCCCAACCCTACCGATACGCCCTTGTTTCACCAGCGGTTCTGCATAATGGTCAGGCAAGTAGCCAAGATACCGCCCCGACAGGATAAGCGCGGCAATCGCCTCTTGGTCATATCCCGTGGCGTGGCGCACCATTTTCAGCCGATTGCTGGTTTCCATATTCGGTGAATGATAGCCAAGGCCTGCGTATTTCTCACTGAGTATCTGCGCATCTGAAATGGTGATATCCGCCTGACTATATATCGGGTGGTGATACCCACAGTATAAATGCACCTCTTCATCAAAAAGTGGGTAATATAATAGGCTGGATGATGCACGGTGCGTTGGGATGATACCGACCTGAAAACGTCCGTCCATCACACCTTTTTCCAGCACATTCAGTGTTTCAACATAAACGTCCAAGGTGACGTCTGGGGCAATATCGTCAAATACCCTAAAAGCTTCGTCGATTTTACAATTGGGGTTGGTGACCATTTTATCAAACAATGCAATGGTGATATTACCGCGCACGCGCTGATGCATGTCATTCACCGTACCGCGAAATTGCTCAATCGCATTTAATAAGTAAAGCGTAGCATCATAAACCGTCTGACCTTCTTTCGTCAGCATGAAGCCGCCCCGCCCCCGATGACAAAGCGTTGTTTTCAAACGTATTTCAAGGTCCTTAAGATGACGGCTGATTGTCGACCGACCGATATTGAGCTCAAGTTCCGCAGCAGATAGCCCCCCTGCTTCAACGACCGCGCGGAAAACCCGCAACAGCCGCATATCAATATCACTTAATTGCCCAAGATACGCTTTTTTTGGCATCGATAATCCTCACTTTATAAAGTTTCATAAATATGAAACTAAAGATCGAAAGATAGCAATTTATCAAACGATAGAACAGCAATAATTTATAAGTCAATTTCAAACCCCTCGATAGGTAATTCAATGACTGATAAATTTGCAGGTGTAACCCAATCCCAGTTAAACGCGCACTGGATGCCTTTCACTGGCAACCGCCAATTTAAAAAAGATCCACGCATGATCGCCAGTGCGGATGGTGCCTATTACAGGGATGCCGAAGGCCGAAAAATCTTCGATGGTTTGTCGGGTCTTTGGACTTGCGGTCTAGGCCATAATGTGCCCGCGATCAACGCGGCTGTTTCGCAGCAAATGCAGTCACTTGATTATAGCCCAGCCTTCCAGTTCGGGCATGTTAAATCCTTTGAACTTGCAGAACGCATTAACAGCTTTATGCCTGAAGGCCTCAACCGAGTTTTCTATACCTGCTCTGGTTCAGAATCTGCTGATACCTCCCTCAAAATCGCACGGGCTTACTGGCGCAAAAAAGGCCTACCGTCCAAAACCAAGCTCATCGGCCGCGGCAAAGGCTATCATGGTGTAAACTTTGGTGGCATTAGCGTTGGCGGCATTGGTGGCAACCGGGCCGTCTTTGGCGAAGCTGTCGCCGCTGACCATTTGCGGCATACACTGCTGCCAGAAAATACCTTCAGTCGTGGTATGCCAGAACATGGGGCGTATTTGGCGGATGAACTGCTGGAGCTGATCGCCCTGCATGATGCCTCCAATATTGCTGCGGTGATTGTGGAGCCTCTTTCTGGCTCTGCGGGAGTACTGCCGCCACCTGTTGGTTACTTAGAGCGCCTCCGTAAAATCTGCGATGACCATAATATCCTGCTAATCTTTGATGAAGTGATCTGCGCATTTGGCCGCATGGGCGCAAAAACAGGCGCTGAGGCTTTTGGTGTACGACCTGACATGATCAATATTGCCAAACAGCTTACCAACGGCGCTATTCCCATGGGGGCCGTCATTGTCGACGAAGGCATATATAACTGCTTCATGGAAACAGACGCGCCTGAGTATTTGGTCGAACTACCACATGGCTATACCTATTCAGCGCACCCTGTTGCCTGCGCCGCAGCCCTTGCCACCCTTGATGTGATTGATAAAGAAAACATGATTGAGCGCGCAGCAACTATTGCGCCCCATTTTGAGAATGCCGTGCATGAGCTGAAAGGCTGCAAGCATGTTGGCGACATCCGCAACTACGGCTTGGCCGCAGGCTTCACGCTCGAACACTATAAAAAAGAACCCGCAAAACGGCCGTTCGAAGTTGCCATGAAGCTATGGCAAAAAGGCTTTTATGTCCGTTACGGTGCCGACACTATTCAGATCGGCCTGCCATTCATCACTGAAAAAACTGAAATCGATAGCCTTACAAACGCGCTCGGCGAAGCCCTGAACGCCACCGAATAATCATATAGTTCCCAGTACCGAAAGCTTTATCATGACAATTGTTGGCCATCTAATTAACGGACAGATAAACACAGACCATAACCGCTTGCAGGATATTTTTAACCCCGCAACGGGCGAAGTGATCGCCGAGGTTGCCTTAGCAAGCAAGGCAACGGTTGAAGAAGCCATTGCTTCTGCTGAAGCTGCCTTCCCCGCGTGGCGCAATACTCCGCCCGCAAAACGCGCGCAAATTATGTTCCGTTTCAAAGCATTGCTCGAAGAAAACAAAGACGAGATTTGCGCACTCATTAGCGCCGAGCACGGCAAAATCGGCCATGATGCCGCTGGAGAATTACAGCGTGGTATCGAGAATATTGAATATGCCTGTTATGCGCCTGAGCTTTTAAAAGGCGAACATAGTAAAAACGCTGGGCCAAATATCGACGCCTGGAGCGAATATCAGCCGCTCGGTGTCGTCGCAGGCATTACGCCCTTCAATTTCCCTGCAATGGTGCCCTTGTGGATGTATCCAATCGCCATTGTTTGCGGCAATACATTTGTTTTAAAGCCGTCTGAGCGTGACCCTTCCTCAACACTCTTCATTGCGGGCCTTGCGCAGAAGGCAGGCTTGCCTGACGGTGTACTGAATGTGGTCAACGGTGACAAAGAGGCTGTTGATACACTGCTGACCGACAACCGTGTTGAAGCCGTCAGCTTCGTGGGGTCCACGCCCATCGCTGAATACATTTACACAACTGCCGCTGCGCACGGCAAACGCTGCCAAGCACTTGGCGGCGCTAAAAACCACGCCATTGTATTGCCTGATGCTGGCCTGGATAACGCTGCAAATGCCCTCATTGGTGCTGCGTTTGGCTCATCTGGTGAACGCTGTATGGCGATCTCTGTCGTTGTGACTGTTGGGGACGCTGTCGCCGATGCTCTCGTTGGCAAAATCAAAAACCATATGACCTCCCTCAAAGTGGGCGGTGCGTCTAATAACTCAAATGATTTTGGGCCCCTCATCACCCGCCAGCATAAAGAAAAAGTCGAAGGCTATATTGATAGCGCAGAAAAAGACGGCGCGATCATTGAGGTCGACGGACGCGGCATTGCAGTGCCCGGCCATGATGGTGGCTTCTTTGTAGGGGGTACGTTGATCGACCATGTGAAAGCCAACATGCGCAGCTACACGGATGAGATTTTTGGGCCTGTCCTTTGTGTTGTCCGCGTTGAGACAATGCAAGAAGCAATGGACTTAGTCGACAGCCATGAGTACGGTAACGGCACCTGCCTTTTCACCCGCGACGGGGAAGCAGCACGCTATTTCACGGACAATATCAAAGTTGGTATGGTTGGCATCAATGTGCCACTGCCTGTGCCTGTTGCTTACCATAGCTTTGGCGGTTGGAAACGCTCGCTTTTTGGTGACCTGCACGCCTACGGCCCTGACGCTGTAAAGTTCTATACGCGCCGCAAAGCCATCACCCAGCGCTGGCCTTCCGCTGGAGTGCGCGAGGGCATAAGCTTTTCCTTCCCGAGCAATGGATAAGTCATCATGAATATCAAGGATGAAGGCCTCCTAAAGAACCAAGGCTATATTGGCGGTGCATGGGTTGGCGCAGCATCGGGTGACACGTTCGATGTGTTTAACCCGGCGAATGGCTATAAGCTTGCCACCCTCTCCAATCAGGGTGCCGGAGAAACACAAAGCGCCATCACAGCAGCGGAAAAGGCGCAAGTTGATTGGCGTGGTTGTACCGCAAAAGAGCGCGCCCACATTTTACGCCGTTGGCATGACCTTATCCTTGAGGCGCAAGATGATCTGGCAACAATTCTAACTGCCGAAATGGGCAAGCCTCTTACTGAAGCAAAAGGCGAAATTGCCTACGGCGCCAGCTTCATTGAGTGGTTCGCAGAGGAAGCCAAACGCCTATATGGCGATACAGTCCCCGCGGCACAACCAGACAGGCGCATCCTTGTCTTAAAGCAACCCATTGGCGTTGTCGGGGCAATAACGCCGTGGAACTTCCCGAATGCGATGATCACACGCAAGGTTGCCCCTGCACTTGCGGCTGGCTGTAGTATCGTACTAAAACCAGCTGCCGAAACACCACTTTCGGCACTCGCACTTGCTGTCCTCGGGGAACGGGCTGGCATTCCAGCCGGTGTTTTCAATATTGTCATCGGCACAAACGCCCGTGAGATTGGCAGCGAATTATGCGCGAACGATACCGTCAGAAAAATTACCTTTACCGGCTCAACCAGTGTTGGACGCGTCCTGATGCGACAATGCGCTGACACCATCAAGAAGGTATCGTTAGAGCTTGGCGGTAACGCGCCTTTCATTGTGTTTGATGATGCTGACATTGATGCCGCCGTCGCAGGAGCCATTGCCTCCAAATACAGAAACTCCGGCCAGACATGTGTCTGCACCAATCGAATTTATGTACAGGAAGGTGTGTATGATGCTTTCTCTGAAAAACTTGCCGCAGAAGTTCAGCGCCTAACCGTTGGCGACGGTTTTGATACAGCCACCATTCAAGGCCCGCTGATCAACATCGAAGCCGTCGAAAAGGTCGAGGACCATATTTCTGACGCGCTATCCAAAGGTGCTAAAATCATTGCAGGCGGTAAACGCCATGCTCTTGGGCGCAGCTTCTTTGAGCCAACTGTGCTCAAGAATGTAACTTCTGACATGAAGATTGCACGTGAAGAAACCTTTGGCCCCTTGGCACCCATTTTCAAATTTACAGATGAAGCTGAAGTTATTGCAGCGGCCAATGATACCGAATTTGGTCTCGCATCCTATTTTTATGCAAATAATCTTTCGCGTGTTTGGCGTGTTGCAGAAGCGTTAGAGTATGGCATGGTGGGCATCAATACGGGCATTATGTCAACCGAAGCAGCGCCCTTTGGAGGCATCAAACAGTCCGGCCTTGGACGAGAAGGCTCAAAATATGGTATCGACGATTATATAGAGATGAAATACCTTTGTATGGCAGGCATTTAAGACGAGTATTACCCTTATGACTATTATTGACCAAGAAATATCAGCCTTCCTTGCTGCACACCCCGACCTTGAAATTCTTGAGGTACTAATACCTGACATCAATGGTATATTTCGTGGCAAACAGATGCCTATTGCAGGGCTAGCAAAGCTTGCAAAAAATGGCGTGCCCTTTTCAACTACTGCGGTGTTCCTTATGCCTAACGGCGCAACAGCAGACACTTTACCAGAAAAATATGACTGTGACCCCGATAGGATGTGCTTTGCGGTACCCGGCACCTTAAAGCGCGTTCCTTGGGCAAAAAGACCAATGGCCCAAATCCTGATTACCATGCAAGGAGCCGAAGGCGAGCCCTATTTTATGGACCCGCGTACTATCTTAAAAAAAGCGCTGAAGCCTTATGACGCAATGGGCCTAAAACCCATGATCGCACTTGAGTATGAGTTTTATCTGTTTGAGGCCAGCAGTATGCCTCCTGTCGCTGTCGCGCCGCCAAATGGTATGCCTCGTGCTGCCGGGGCCAACTGTTACAATATGGACGTTTTCTACGATTATGAAGAAATACTTCGGGAGATTGAAGACGCCTGCAAATTACAAGATGTCGATGTAAGCGGCATGATCTGCGAATATGGCAATGGCCAGTTTGAAGTTAATCTAGGCCATACCGATAACGCTGAAAAAGCCTGTGATGACGCTCTACTGTTGAAGCGTGCTATCAAAGGCGTTGCCCGCGAACGCGGCCTGCATGCGAGCTTTATGGCAAAACCACTCGGTAACGACGTGGGTAACGGTCTCCATGCACACGTCAGTCTGTTAAACGCGGACGGAGAAAATATCTTTGGTCTGGCTGAAGGCGAAGAAAGGCTCGCTCATGCTGTAGGGGGGCTGCTTGAAACAATGGCAGAGGCCACAGCTATTTTCGCACCAAATGCCAATAGCTATCGCCGGTTTGACCCAGAATGTTATGTCCCTATTGTGCCAAACTGGGGTGAAAACAACCGAGGCGTATCCGTACGCCTTCCTATTTCAGATGCTAAAAACCGACGATTTGAGCACCGCGTAAGTGGAGCAGATGCTTGCCCGCATCTTGTTGTCGCAGCCATTCTCGCTGGTGCTTATCACGGCCTTGAAACCAAAGCAGACCCGGGGCCTAAACTGGGCGAGTTTGAAACATTTGAGTATAAAAACACCTTACCAACCCGCTGGCACAATGCCCTAGACCACATGGAAAAAAGTACTGTTATGCGGCGTTACCTAGGTAATGACTTTGTAGACCTGTATCTTACAATCCGCAGATTCGAGGAAGAAGAATTTCATCGCCAAATCGGGCTCACAGACTATGAGCAGTATTTAAGAATTACATAGCGAGAACAACATGGCCCGTCCAACCAAAAGTAAGCTTAAGGTAACACCCCATATCAGGTAGCACTCAGTCTGATGTTATAGCTTTGTGGAGCTATAGACATTGAAGTTATTAAAGGCTTTAAGCCACCTCTTACGTTCCCTCAACGCTGTATAGTATGCCTTTACACCACCTATGATTTGATCTATAACGCCTTAAAGGTGTATATTTTGCAGGCGCCGTAGATTGAAAAATAAGCAGCCTCTAAACAACCAACGCATACTTAGCCTTGATATTGTAAGAGGCTTTTCCCTGCTTGGTATTCTGATCATGAATATGCAGCTTTTTTCGACCGTCTTTACTGCCTATATCAACCCCAGCATTTTATCAGACTTTCAAACTGATCAATATTATTATTGGCTGTTTAGCCATGTAACCGCTGACCAAAAATTCATGACATTATTTGCTGTGCTGTTTGGGGCCGGAATTATTTTACTGACCAATAAATTAGAAGAAGCAAGTAAACCCGTTACTTCCCTCTATCTACGTCGGTTATTTTGGTTACTGGTTATTGGCCTAGTGCACTCGTATCTCTTTTGGAGCGAAGATGTATTGGTAGGCTATAGCCTGTGTGCTGCAGGGGTGTTTTTTCTACGAAAGCACCCGCCACTATACCTACTTATTACAGGTACCCTCTTCATCAGTGTTGCGTCGGCAATTGTCTACCTTCTAGGGCTCTACCTTCAACAACTCCCCCAAGCCCTCATTGTTGACTTGCAAAGCAAATGGCTACCCAGCAACGAAATTTTAAACGCAGAAACAATAGCATACCAAGGGACATGGCTTGCACAGATGCCTGTACGCGCTGCACAAACCTTCAATAATCAAACCCTTTATTTTATCACCTGGTCTTTTTGGCGGGTTAGCGGGTTAATGATGATTGGCATGGCATTATATAAATGGTGCTATTTTGAAGGCAATCAACAACCCGTTTACCGGTATATGGCTATGATAGGACTGCTTATTGGCTTCCTGCTTGTTGGGCTCGGTGTTGCACAGAATAATCAAGCACAGTGGAGTTTCGCATATTCTCAATTTTTTGGATGGCAGTATAATTATTGGGGGAGCCTGTTTGTTAGTGCAGGATACCTAGCAGGGATTATGCTTCTCCTACAAAGTCAGTTTTTCACTCGCCGTTTTAGTCATTTATTAACAGGTATTGCAGCCATCGGCCGAACACCTTTATCAAATTATCTACTCCAAACCCTAATTGGCACCAGCATCTTTTATGGTCATGGCTTGGGCCTTTTTGGGCAAGTAAGCCGAAGCCAACAATGGTTTTTTATAATCCTAGTCTGGATTGCCCAATTCTACATCAGCCTATTCTGGATGAAGCATTTTAGCAGTGGTCCTGTGGAATGGTTATGGCGATCGCTCATGTACAAAAAATGTTTACCATTCAGAGTCACGGGAGCCGTCGCACCATGCGGAATGTAGATGAGACAACTACTAAATTTTGTCAAACTAACTTTGTTGAGGGGTACAAACATGTATGAAAATTTGGTCGGTTTACTGAGCAATAACCCATTGCTCCTTACCACCTTGCTGTTCATTATTTTTGGCAAGCACCTTCTAGCAGTAGTAATTGTTTCAGTAATAAAAGTTGCATCACTAAGAGAACGCCGCTCAGTTTACACCGTACCGATTACAAAAAAGCAATATATGAGAGAGCTAACCGCATCATGGGCACTATTCCTTGATGGTGCCGTCTTTGCTTTGCTACTTTCCGTTGGTGCCTACCATTTTACAACAGAATTCAGTTGGGGCATTTTCTTGCTCAGTTACATCTGTATTTTCCTATTTTTTGAATTCTGGTTTTACATCACCCATATTGCAATGCACACAAAGTGGCTTTTCCCAATTCATAAAACCCACCATCGCTCACGCGCGATCAACCCTCTATCCGGCTTACAGTTTTCGTTAAGTGAAAAAGCCATACTTACATTGGGTTCCGTGGGTTTCATTGCTGTATTGTCTCAAATTTTCGCGGTATCACTGCATGGGGTCTTATTGTTTTTCTTCGTCTATTATGCAAACAGCCTAATTGGACACTCGAATATTGAAATTCAACCCTCGCATCATACCTCAAGTTTCTTCGGCAAACTTTTCACCTCCCCTACTTACCATGCGCTGCACCATTCCCGTATGAACGGCCATTATGGCTTAACAATCACTTTATTTGATCGGTTGGGGAGTTCTGTATTTTCTGACTATGAAAAAATACACGCACGTGCGGCACAAGGAATGGGGCTCAAAAAATTATCTGATCACCTAAATAACTAAACCTGTAGTGGCCGTCACACACACATCAGTTGAAATCGGTTAATCTACAGGAATGACTAGTAATTACAGGGGGAAGTACGATGGATGAAGTGTCTCTATCGTTTGAGCTACCAGCATGTTGTAATGCTGATGAAGTTTTTAGATTACTGTGTGATTTTTCTTCCTACCCCCGTTATTCAGACCGCGTACTATCGGTTGATTGCAAAGCGCTAGCTAATTCAACACAGCCAACTTCTCTCTGGCGGGTCAAATTCAGGGAAGGCATATTACAATGGACCGAAGCTGATCACATTGACCCGCAGAAACGGCTAATTAAATTTGAATTAGTGGACGGTGACCTAGAGGCTTTCTCCGGTTTTTGGGCTATTGAAAATACCGCAATAGGTGCCCAAGCAATTCTATTCTATGCAAAGTTTGATCTGGGAATTCCAAGCCTGAGCCATATGCTCAACCCTCTCGCCCATGAAGCACTAAGCAGTAATGCCAACAAAATTGTTACAGGCCTACTGGAAACTCTGGGTGACTTCATACCCCAGAAGCCAAACCTCTCTACCCCAAGTCATGTAGGGTAAATCAAATGAGAAACACTTTTGCTTTGCCAGATAGTTTCCACTCTACGCTGAACGCTTATGACCTTCAGCCTACAGCCAAGAAATCTGGCCTACTAATTGAAAACACGCAGCAGCACACCTTAAAGCACATAGCACCAACAGACGTTAGTGACGCTTTAGAGCAAAACGGGGCTCTGATATTCCGAGGTTTTGGCGCGAACATTGACGACTTCACCAAATTTTCAGAACAATTTTCCAACCAGTTTTCATACTATGAAGGTGGAGGACTTCAATGGCGCTCTTTAAACCGAGAACGGGTGAATAACAACAATAGCCTATTCACAACAACTGGCGGCAATATTGGGTTTTACATCCCACTCCATGCCGAAATGCATTACACAGGCAGCCCCCCTAAATTTCTTTGGTTTTACTGCGAAGAAGCCCCCCTCGACAAAGGTCAAACCTTGTTGGCAAATAGCCGAGTAATGTTCGAGGCCCTCAGCAACGAAACACGTGATTTTTTCCGCACCAATAAAGTCAAATACATCAGAGACTATAAAAACGGCGAATGGCAACAAAGCTTCAACACTAATGAGATTAACCACTTAAAGACTCTATGTGCCGAGCAAGCATGCACCGTACAATCAGATACAGACCAGAATGTGTGTATTGAATATACACAGTCCGCCATCTTGCAAGACAAACATCAACAAGATTGTTTCGTAAATAATGTGCTCGTGATCCACTATTTTGAGCATGCATTAGAATCTGGCCTAGCTCAGGCATATATTCCCGACATGAAAAAGCAGGCTTCCCCTGTGAAAGCACGCATGGAAAACGGCGAACGCTTCCCAGACAGAATATTATTAGATCTTGCAGAAGCCGCACAAGCTGTCTCTGTACCCCACCAATGGCAAGCAGGCGACATCATCCTAATAGATAATTTTCAAACCCTGCATGGTCGCAATGAATCCGCAGATAAAGACCGTAAAATATATGTTCGTATGGGGTATTAGCTTTGGAACAAAAAATAGATTACGCCTCTGCTGATAAGCTATCAAACCAAAATATCGCTGGACTTTCAGCTCTAAACCCTTGGGTGAGCTGCCGTGACATTGCCCTAGAGTGGTTAATGGTCATCAGTGCAATTTCGTGCTGTATAATGTTCCCACACCCATTACTCTATATTCTTGCGGTCATGTTTATTGGGGCACGCCAGCATGCTCTGCTAATTTTATTGCATGACGGAGCACATCATCGCTTAGCAAAAAATACGCTACTGAACGATATTATTGCTGAACTATTTTTAGCATGGCCCTTTGTCATAGTGCATATGCGTAATTACCGTGCGACCCATTTTCAGCACCACCGCTTTCTTAACAGTGACAAAGACCCAGACTGGATCTGGAAACAAAAGGCAAAGTGGCCACGCGTCAAATGGTTAACCAAGCCACGTGAACCAAGCATCCACAACCCGGAATCACAACCTGATAGCCTTTGGCATTTCCCTGTCAGCGCAAAAAAGCTTAGCTATATTTTAGTGTCGAACTTATTATTTTATGGCTTCTGGACAGCACTTCTTCGCAACAGCAATAGTGCAAAGCGCCAAAAATCCCATAAGGATAAAATATTCCAATTAGCATGGATGGCCTACCAGATCTGCATCTTTAGTCTTTTATATATGAAAGGCTGGCTTGGGTATTATCTCTTATTTTGGATCATCCCCATGGTTACTTGGCTTCAGCTCTGCATGCTCATTCGCAACATCGCGGAGCACTTCGCCATAAAGCCCGAGCGAATACTATACGGAGAAACACGAACCACAGTGCCCAACTGGCTAGACAAGACCTTTCTGGTCCCGCGCAACATTGGCTTTCATATTGAGCACCATTTGCACCCGTCTATTCCATACTATCACTTACCCAAATGCCATGTTGACTATATGAAGCTACCTCGTTTTCGCCAAACAGCCCACATCACCAAAGGCTATTGGCAAACACTGAAAGAATGCGTCACAACCAGAACCGCCCAACAGCGCGGTATGGACCATACATAGCAATTACAATAATCTTCAAATAAGGGCCGTTCCCATGGCGACTATAAAGAGAAAAAAGTTTCTAACTGGCGGCAGCGGTGTACTAGGTGAAGCGCTTCTCAATATTTTACCTCATAAAGATATCATTGCCCTACATCACCATAACCCCGTCAACGGGGCTACTATAGAAGCAATTAAAGGCAGCATAAGTACACCGCAACTTGGTCTGAACAACAGCGACTACAAACACCTAGTTAGCAACATAAATGCGGTCATACACTGTGCTTCCATGACACAGTTCGTTGGTCGTCAAAGGCACATAATTGAAACCAATGTGCAGGGT
This sequence comes from uncultured Kordiimonadaceae bacterium, assembly GCA_963976155.1. Classification (GTDB taxonomy): domain Bacteria; phylum Pseudomonadota; class Alphaproteobacteria; order Sphingomonadales; family Kordiimonadaceae; genus Kordiimonas. The sequence continues at coordinate 29,299 of CAXBKT010000014.1, forward strand.
ACACGGGAAATGCTAACTCTCGCCGAACGTGCAGAGACCCCTCTATTCTATATCTCAACAGCCTTTACCCATCATAGCTGCCAAAAACCTGCGGGTGAAAACCCCTATATTGATTCAAAGCTGGAAGCTGAAGAAATACTAAAAAGCAGCAGCCACCCCATAACAATAATACGACCATCAATTATTACTGGGAATTCCAACACCGGCTACATTCCAAAGCTCCAAGGGTTTCACTCCCTAATGCATCTGGTACTTGAAGGTGCGCTGCCAGTGCTCCCGGTTGATCAAACCAGTTATGTTGACTTCATGCCAAGTGACATTATCGCACGTCTCATTGCAGGCATTATTGATAAGAATTTGGTTGGGCATGAGTTTTGGCTCTCCCTTGGGGAGCAACGAGCACCAAACCTTAAAAAGCTAGCGCAGCATCTGAAAGAAATTTCCGAAGCTGAAACCGGAAAACCATTGGAACTGCCCAAGTATGTTAGCACCGACATGTATCAGCGTTTAATCAAGCCTGCCATCATACCTGCATTACCCCATACATTTGTTAAGGAATATAGACGCCTGGAAAAACTAGAGGGATATTTTAGCTTAAACACCCCTCTCCCATCGTCCCTTGATATCCTGCGTGGCCATGGTGTTACGGCTGAATATTCACTCTTGAACGCCTTCAAAAATGACATTGTCCATTTGATAAAAGGACAGCAAAAACTATCGTCACTTACTATACCTACGCCCAAGGTACATACAGGCATAAACTACGGTACAAATGGCACACGGCTCGAAGTTACAAACAATGCGTAACCAATGTATCAGCCAATATGCCCACCACATAAACAAGGCGCAGTCACGCCTACTGAAGTTTCTGGATGCCCCATGCGAACTGCGTTCTACAGGCGCTCTTATCTTTGATGAAAATGACAAACCCTACTTAAACTGTGGAGGATACGGTGTATTTTTTCTTGGGCATACACACCCCTCTGTTATAGAGCCCGTTAGCAGGCAACTACACCAACACCCATTATCTTGCCGGTCCGTGATCAACGTCGAGCATGCTAAGGCAGCAGAAGCCCTTCTAACTATTGCACCCGAAAACCTTAGCCGCGTTTTCTTTACAAATACAGGGGCAGAGGCTGTTGAGGTTGCTCTAAAAATTGCCCACCTTAACGGAAAACAGCGGATTATTTCCATGAGGAATGGTTTTCACGGCAAAACCCAAGGTGCCCTTAGTGTCACAGGAAACGCTTCATACCGAAAAGACTTTCTTCCCTTGCTCAATAAGGTCGATTTTATTGATTTTGGCAACATAGAAGCAGCTAACGCTATTCTATCGGAAACAGGCGGCGACGCATGCCTCATTCTAGAACCCATCCAAGGCGAAGCAGGCGTACACATACCTCCAGAAGGATATTTACCGGCCCTAGCCGAGCTTTGTAAGAAAACAAACACTCTACTCATTATCGATGAAATTCAGACAGGCATGGGGCGTGTCGGCTACTGGTGGAGTAGCGCCCATCAAGGCGTTACTCCTGACATCTTATTAGCAGGTAAAGGGCTTGGCGGCGGCGTTATCCCAGTAGGCGCGGTTATGACAACAGAGATAGTGTTCCACCAATTCAATGAGGACCCCTTGTTGCATAGCTCCACTTTTGCAGCCAACCCTCTTGCCATGACTGCCGTTCAAGCTACCATCAAAACTATAAAAGAAAACTTGTATCTTCCTAAAGCACGGGAGCTGGGCCTAAAGCTGCTAAAGCAGCTCAAGCAAGCTGTCTCACCCTACCCTAAAAACCTAATAGTAGACGTCCGCGGGCAAGGTCTGTTGCTTACAATTGAATTCTCTGCCGGACACATTGCCGCCGACTTTATTTTGGAGTTAATGCAGCGACACATCATAACCTGCCACTCGCTGAACAACAGCCAAACTGTGCGCTTCACGCCGCCAGTTATCTTGTCTGCCGACCAAATTCAGTGGCTTATCTCCGCTGTTAAACAAAGCCTTGAAGTATTGACGCAGCGATACTGTAAAAAAGCACCATTAGAAGGGGGGAATTAACAATGCTTGGGAAACTCAATCAATGGCTAGAGCCAACTGTTGGAAGGTTCTTCCTGTGGGCCATCGCGCCAATATTCGCCGCCCGTATATTTATATTCCCCCTTAGTTTACCTTTGGTGGCCTACTTAATTTTCACAAACAATTACACATCTACTGATGTTCAATTGTTTTTCGCATTTTTTATCTTAACGACCCTAGGTTTGTCATTGGGGTTCCATAGGCAAGCCAGCCACAAATCGTTTCAACCACACCCTGCCATTCGTTTTTTGTTTCTCGCGCTAGGCTCTATGGCGTTCCAAGCCCCAGTAACATACTGGGTGACCACACACCTTAAACATCACGCCTTCTCTGATCGAAATCAGGACCCCCATAGTCCCGTAGAGAAAGGCTTTTGGCATGGCCACTATGGCTGGACCATGAGCTATGACAGAGAACAAGCAAACGACCAATACAAACGATTTATTGAACGTGACCAGATGCTGATGTTCTTTCAACATAGCTACTTGTTGTGGCTAGTTCTGGCCGCGGAAATTTGCTTTCTAGTAGGAAGTTGGAGTGGTGTACTTTGGGGATTTGTATTGGCAACACTAGTAAGCGACCATCTAACTCGTTTTATTAATTCTTGGGGGCACATGCACGGTAGCACACCTTTTAAAACCAACGACAATAGTCGCAACAACTGGTGGCTTGCACTAATAACGTACGGAGATGGTTGGCATAATAACCATCATGCATTCCCACGCTCGGCATTTCACGGACTGCGTTGGTACGAAATTGATATAAGTGGCTACATAATTCGTAGCCTTGAAGCTATTGGATTAGCAACAAAAGTCGTACATATTTCACCGGAAGATATCGATAAAAAACTCGTTAAAAATACCTATTCCGAGACTATCCCCGAAAATTCAGAAGCATGATAGGCACACCAACTACGCAAGCTACGCATCAAAGGCTAACATGTCGTAATGGGCGGCAACTAGCTTATGAGGAATACGGTGACCCTGCAGGTAGCCCGGCATTGTTCATTCATGGCTGCTTAGGTTCAAGGTTAAGCGCAGCACCATTTCATCAAGCAGCGCTTAAGCAAAGCATACGCTTGATCGCTATAGACAAACCCGGCTTTGGCTATAGCGATCTACAGCCTGAACTAAGCCTTGCAGAATGGCCTGACCTTATTAAACAATTGGTGGACCATCTAGGCATTCAACAAATAAGCATCCTAACCAGCTCAGGCGGGACGCCTTATGGACTAAGTTGCGCGGCGCACCTACCAACATATGTCACCAAAATCATCATGATCAATCCTATCGCAGATGTTGGCAATAAAGCTGCTAACCACAGCAAAGGCTTTAACAATCCTTGGGTTTACCGCCTCATTCGGCAACTACCTGGCTTTGTCTATTTTTGCCTTAATGCGGGAAAACTACTATTTCGGCATTATCCAGAAGGCTTCATAAAATTGGTGCACGGACGAGAAATGCCTTACCTATCCCGGCATCCCAACATCTACAAAAACCGCAAAGAAACAATTATTGAAGCAGTCAGAACAGGCTGCCAAGGTATCCTGCATGAATTGCAAACTTACGCATACCCATGGAACTTTGAACTGCAAAAAGTATCAAAAGAAGTGATCATTATTCAGGGGTTACTGGATATCAATCAACATGTAGCTGATTATTATACAGACCTTTTACCGACTAGCCGGTTAATCACCTTTGATCAGGAAGATCATCTGTCGCTTGGATACAATCAATCCAACCAAATTTTAGCATTGGCACAGATAATTTAACGTTTCCCAATACCTAACCTAGTTAATAAGCAACTGAGCAACTTCGCAATGACGGCCTGCACTTTTGCAAAGAAAATCCATATAGAGTTTCAAGTACTTTAAAAGGTAAATCGTGCACCAACTTGTTTCCTACCAGCGCTTGTAGGGCAATTGCGGCTCTTTCTTAAAGAGGGTTTTTGGTTCAACGTAATGACATAAGGAACGAAGATGAGACAAAAATAGATAAGCAAACAAACTGCTTCAAAGAAGTTTATTAAAGACATTCACCGCAAGATCCGCCAGGTCTATGGTGCGAAGGCGAAGATACGGATTGTCTTGGATGGTTCGGCAAAACAGCCCTCATCATTACAGATTATAGCCTTTCCTTCACCCCCTTACCGCGAACAGATGAAACACTTTATTTAATAACCAATCATCACAGAGATAGTCAGCAAGGCCATAGCAACTCCTGAAAAAATAAGCCACAGCGGGAATATAAACTTCGCCCATTCTCCCCAACCAACCTGAGCAGTTGCCAAATACGCAAGGAGTGTACCGGAGGTTGGCGTGATCATATTGGTCAGACCATTGCCAAACAAAAAAGCGAGTACCGTTGTCTGCTGCGGGACACCCGTCAACTGCCCAATGGGCCCTAGGATTGGCATGCTAACCGCTGCCTGCCCTGATGTGGATGGGATAAGAAAATCCAGCAATAACTGAGAGAGAAACATGCCTTGCGCTGCGAGTATTGGGCCACCGCCATCAATCATTGATGTAAGCGAATAAACGACTGTATCTAACACTTGCCCTTCAGCCAGGACAATTGAGACTGCTGTCGCTACACCGATCAGAAAACTCGCCATCAGTACCTTTTTCATCCCCTCCACAAAGGCGGATGCAGCCGCACTTGCCCCCAACCCACTAACGACTGAAAGGGAAATACAAAGCCCAATATAATAAGCGGATAGTGCATCATGATGCCACTGCCACCTATTAGACGCATAAACAAGAAACCCAACACCAGCAGCAAGCATTATCAATATGATTGTATGCCTTAAGCCAAGAGGTTCCGCCTCAGCTAAGGCTGACATTTCCCGGTCAATAGCATATTTGCTGACCACCTTGAGCATAAAGCCAATCCCAACCACCAGAAACACCAAATAAAAAACAAACCGCACATCTGCGCCGCTAAATATCTGAAGACCAACCAACGGTTGCGCAATGGTTAAAGGGATAGGGTTGGTAACAGAGGTGAGATATCCTATCTTCACAGCAACAGTTACAATTGCCAAGCCAATGATGGGAGGCATTCCCATCCGGCCGACCATCGCCGCCATTACAGGTATTAACAAAATATACTCTGAAGCCAGTCCAAGAAACGTACTACCTGCCGAAAAAACTAACATTAGGCACGACACCAGAATATAGATATTGCCCCGAACCAAAGCTAAAAGCCGGTCCAACCCCGCGTCAATAGCGCCCGTTTGGGTAAGAATACCGAACATCCCCCCAATGATTAGCACCATAAAAATTAGGCCTGCACCTTTTTCCAAACCTTTAGGAATAGTCAGCAATGTACCAACCACGCCAACAGGATGCGCCTCTCCTTCTTGAGCAACCTGTGGCAGACCCAAAACCCCCATAATTGATGCGTCTTTTTCCAACCCGCTATAGCTACCAGGAACAACTAGCCTGCCGTTACGTTCAAAGCTTCCGGAATCGATGACATACGTCAGCAACATGGCGAGAAACAGAATCCCCATCAAAATTACGATAGGATTTACCGTTTTTCCCTTACTGGATTTGGTACCTTCGTTTGAATTTTCCGAAGCCAATGCTCCCTTATGATTAGTCATGTCTATTAACTTTCTTTCATCAAAGGCAACAAGATATGTGAAGGGTGCTCAGCATCAACATACACTGTATTTTTAGCACTAATAACGTCCTCCCATGCCCCTTCTGGCTCCCCCGTATTTGGGTTAAAATCAAATTGAGGAAAACTACTACTTGCGATATCCACTCGAATTCTATGGCCCTTTTTAAAAAGATTGCCAGTAGCGGGTAAATCAACTTCAATTTTATAAATTGTGCCAGGACGCATAAGTTCACTATCGCCCCCCTGGTTTCGGTAACGTACCCGGAGGATGCCATCGCATATATTCATTGCAAAACCATCGGGGTAGCTCGGGCTAGAGGGATGAATATCAAGCAACTTCACTGTAAAATCGGTATCAACACAGTCTGACGATATCCATAAGACTGCTTTCACATCGCCAATTACTGCTACGTCAGTGTCCAAGGCAGCTGTCTCAAAAGAAAGAACATCAGATCGTTCCCTCAAATCTCGGGACTCAGTGCCGCAACCAAACTGACCATTCTTTTCCCGCTGATCAAAAGCCCCACCAAACATCAATGGCTCACCAGATGTCACAGCGCCGCCAATAGTTGGTGTTGGCTGTCGCGGATTATAGGTGTAGCTCAATCCATCTTCATTGCTAGCTGGATATTGCGCCCTTAATTCCCCGCCCTTATGGAAGTAAAGGGCTTCTGGTTCTGTTCCCGCAACAGGCCAATCTGAAAACAATTGCCATGCGCCACCCTGAGTTAACCGCCCCTCACCATTTGCATCGCCGCTACCGCCGCCCATGACAAAAAGACTTATAGGTTTTCTTTCATCAAATAGAGGAGAACTCTTTCCTTTCAGTGCTTGGTCAAACCACGCGCTACGATACTCTACGTATGACATATCGAAATGGTTTTCAAAAACTGCACCATCACCAAAATCGACATCCCCGGCATGGGAAACAGACCGCTGACCATGTGTCCATGGCCCCATAGTTAGATAAATTGATTGTTTGTTTTTGTCTCTCAAGCCTCGGTAGTTTGTAATTGACGTACCGACATAAGGGTCATACCAACTATTCATAATCATAACTGGAATATCAGGTATGTGGCCATAATGATTGAGGGCTGAAATCCCGAGTTGCTTCCAGTAATCAGAATATTCGCCCTGTCGCCACTGCTCAAACAAATAGTCCTCATACTCCGGCGCTGCGCTTAACGGGGAATGCCCTGGCCGCCATGGCATGTTCTTAAACCAATCTTCAATATTTACCGACCTTAACGCCGCTTCTCTTTCCGGATTACATTTTGTTTCAGGGCTCAGCAAAGCATGCTTGTGGGCCCAAGTTACTTGTTTTAGCTCAAAAGCACCGCCCCTTCGAATACCGCCGTGATAAGCACTGGAAAACCCTCCAGAGTCTAGGAAAATTGCCGCCAAACCTGGCGGATTGAGGCAGGCCGCTGCCATCTGAGTGTGTGCCCCATAAGAAACACCAAATGTCCCAATTTTTCCATTACACCACGGCTGCTCCATGAGCCAAACCATAGTGTCATACCCATCTTCAGCCTCACTCAAATACTTAGAAAAACTACCTTCAGATGCATACCTGCCACGGCAGTCTTGCATAACAACAACATAACCTTTTTGAGCGAACTCTTTCGCGATACTGGTTCGCGTACGCGCGTCAGGTTCTGCCAACGACCTTTCTGCCCGGTTTAACCCCCTTTTGTTATAGGGTGTACGCTCCATCAGGACTGGCCAACTTTTTTGTTGGCCGTTTTGCTGACGACTGTCACACGGCAGATAAATGTCGGTTGCCAGCTTGACCTCATCCCGCATCTTAACCATCACATCAGCTAAAATCGTCAGTTCCTGATTTTGCGTCACTATGTATTCGCCTCCAACAGCTACCGTAAAGACAAGCCCCTGTATCTTCTGAAAATTCCAGTTTGACACAGGGTGCCGAGCTTAGGTCAATCTATACTCATCAACCAATCTAAAATTTAGCTCTAAAGCCTAAAGAGATACGACGCCCCAATACATCATAGGTTCCTGCATCCGTGTTAAAGTTACCGCGGGACGCATCTCCGATCAAAGGAGGATCATTATCAAACAAATTATCGATTGTTGCATAAAGAGTCATATCCTCCATGACGTCATAGCTCACCGTTGCATCAAAATAATGCTGTGCCCCAATATTAGGACGAAACAGATCTGATGGACCGGCCGATCCAAGTGCCACACGTTCATCTGTAACTGCACCAATGAAACGATACTTTATAGAAGCCCTCCAAGCATCGCGGCTATATGTGGCACGAGCAGACGCCCGCCACAGTGGATTGGCCCTGCCGCAGACAGTCCTTACCCCAACTGCGCCCGCACATTCACTTGCCTCAAGGAGTGGACTACCCTGGATTTTATACTCTAAGAGCCGAGAGCTCATCACATTCAAATCAATATCGCCGTCAAGCGCTTCAAAGCCATATGATGCTGCAAAATCAATCCCTTTTACTTCTCTGCTCGCGATATTTTGGTTCAACAGCGATACTTCTACCAAGGTGCCTTCTGCGTCACGAGCATTTGATAAAACAGAGCAAAAAGGGTCAGATAAATCCAAAGCATTCTGGCAAGCATCAATCGTTGATTGAAGCCCTCCGCCGAACTGGGCAATAGCCTCATCAATTTTGATACTATATAGATCTGCGGAAAGCAGCAAACCAGGCACCGCATCTGGTGTATAAACAAGGCCTACAGACCAAGTATCAGACGTTTCCTCGTGCAAATTCGGATTGCCGCCAACCAATGATTCAATCTGAATATTATCCTGCGTGTGCGTATCAATATTTGCCTCTGGTATGCCTAAGGCAATACAGAAACTTCTCTCTACGTCAGTTCGGTTAGAATTACGAACCGTATCGCAAAAGTCTGTTGCAGAAGGGAATGTATTAGAAGAACCAAGGAACAGTTCCTGAACATTCGGGGCACGTACAGCACGCTGATACAACCCTCTGACTTTCACGTCTGTAACTGGCCGCCATTCACCGCCTATTTTATAACTTGTTACCCCGCCGGCCGTTGAATAATCAGAATAGCGAATGCCAGCCTCAATGCCAAAATACTGCGCGCCTGCCATATCGCTCAAAATCGGGATAATCGTCTCGAGATATACTTCTTTAACATCATAGCTACCGACGGTATCTTTACCGCCGCTAAAGCCATCAATGTCGCCAGAGTTCAAAACACTGTCATTAAACTGGGATGCGGTTTCTTTCCTGTATTCTGCACCCACAGCCATTCCCACAGCGCCTGCAGGCAAGTCAAACACATCACCAGCGATATTTGCTGCAAGTTGCTGTTGCTCCACAGTGGTGAGGTTTGACGCCGTTACACGGACCCAGTTCGCCATATCCTCAGTGATTGTACCTGCCCCAAAGGGGTTCATGACCACACAGCCCCCTGACGGGTCGAGACACTTCGTTGGGTCGCTAGGGTCTACCAGCAGGCCCTGCTGATACTTGGAAATAGAGATATTATTCTGTTGGCGCTGTGTTTCTTCAGAGCGCCCATAATTATAAAATAACTCCCACTGCAAACCGTCTCCTACATCACCGTTCAATCCAGTAACAACACGCCACATATTGCGTGTATTGGTTTCAATCCTTGGTCCAACCTCAAGCATACGGCGCCTTATACCTGATGTTACAACACCGTCTCCGTCTGTATCCATCTGCTCAAACACATCACGGAAGGCGCCAGGCATATGAGGATTTGCGAGAGAAAATTGAAACCCTGATTCAGAAAATGGTGTAGCAGCTAGCTGGCGATTAATTGTACTGTTGGTGAATGTCATTTCTGCAAACCAGTTAATCTGATCTGTTAGCTGGTAATTACCCATTCCTGATATATTCCAGCGCTCAAGCGGCAACTGCAAAGCATTATCTGGCGCAAAGTTATAGCGGTCCTCTGGGTCAGAAAATGCCCGAGCACTACCATCATCTGTCGCTATCACCCCCAACGAACCAATCGCAGTACCAAACGTGTCTAATACGCCAAGATTATCAAGCGTATTACTGTTGAACCGGCCTTCCAGAACGGTGGTGGAGCCACCCGGCGCAAAGATTGGGTTACCATTCCCGTCAGTTGTTTCCGCGAAAGCTACTTCTGAGAACTTACGCTCTGATGCGCTGGTTTGCACCCGTTTAAAGTAATTGCCGCTGATTACCACATTCCCGCGCCCATCAGCAAAATCGGTACCCAGTGAAAAATCTATATTATAGCGCTGGGAATCGCCTCGTTCCGTTATGCCGTACTGTCCGCCAACCTGAAAACCCTCGAAATTGTCTTTCAGAATAAAGTTTACGACACCGGCCATAGCATCTGACCCATAAACCGCCGATGCTCCACCCGTAACAACCTCAATACGTTCGATAAGTGCAGGGGGAATATTGTTTAAATCAACAACGCCAGTCGTACTGCTCCCAATAAAACGCCGGCCATTTACCAAAACAAGTGTACGGTTTGTACCAAGGTTTCGAAGGTCAACTGTTGCAGTGCCAGACCCCGGGTTGTTTGTTGAAGGGCCATTACTTCCAACGGTTTGCGGTAGCGCATCCAATATGCGGTCAATCTCGACAACACTGGCCAAACTGATTTCCGCGGCGGAAACCACAGTAGTCGGACTATTTGCCACAATATCTTTACGGGGAATACGCGAGCCAGTTACGACCACTTCCTCTAAATCACCAGAGGTATCAGCGCTCGCAGCATCTTGTACTTGTGAAAAAGCCGGCGTCCCAATGAGGCCTGCCCCGAGGGCTGTCCCAAATAAAAAACTGTTAACCCTTGAGTATTTCATGTTCCTAAACTCCATCTAATTGTTCCTCCCAGAACAGTGAAACTCGGGTCAAATCCGAGCTATGGTAATTTCAAGGAGACAATAGAACTGAGCTTTCAAGGCGTTCAATATTATGAAAAAATACGTCCTACTCATTCCTTATTTTCATAGAGTTGGAACTTCTGAAAAATGATAACAATAAAAACTATCCAGCATTTCCAGCATTAAAATAGTCACAACAGTGCTCGAAAAAGGCCTTAGAGACTCTCGACATAGGTATTTGCGATGAAGCAACAAAAGCATATTCATGATGAATAACTGGACGAAAAGGGATCAGAGCAAGCCCTAAGGCTTGATAATTACGAGCCATCATTTCATTCACGATCGCAACACCTACTCCTTTGGCTGCAAGCGCACATGATGCGCCTATAGCATGCGTTTCGGCTTTTACGTTCATCCATACATCCTCTGATCGAAACGCTTCCTCTAACTGTCTCTGGAAAGTGCGCCCTTTACCAAGTATGATAAGCGGAACGCCCTTGAGATCTACTGGACTAATAGAACGTAGTGCTTCCAACGGATGGCCCTTTTGCATAACACACACCGTTCTCGCTTTAATAATGGGATGTACCATCAAGTTTGGGTTGGAAACCGGCATCTTTAAAAAACCACAATCAACTGCACGACATACTGCCTGCTCAACAATTGTTTCATGGTTGCGGGAATCTACTGTAATTTGGATGTCTGGATACTTTTTAAGAAACGATGCTACGGTCCCCGCAAAGATACCTTCAACAAAGCTTGGCGGCCCTACCACCCGTAACTGACCAGATGCAAGATTACGAAGGTCTTCAGCAAGCATTTCTATCCGGTCAAAACTTGAAAGAGCTAGATCGATCTCCCGGCACAGCTCAAGAGCTTCTGGAAGAGGCGTAAGGCGGCCTTTTTCTCGGTGGAATAATTCAAGGCCAAAATGTTCCTCAAGCTGAGCTAGCTGCCTGCTCACTGCTGACTGCGTTAATCCCAACTGTTTCGCGGCTTCAGTTACTGAACCAGCCCGTATGATTTCACGGAAACTTTCGAGGCCTCATAATCTATCCAAAATATTTTTAATAGATAAATTTAGTATTCCATTTCACGGCATGCAAATTCATTCCACTATAGCCACAACGTATTCCTATTTGGAATAGAATGTATTTCATTCATCAATCACTAAAATGCCAGATTGCAGGTCTGTTCACACTGTTGCCTTTCCGGGCACCTTCTCCGTGTTGCCTTCGCTTTGCTGCGCCCGAACACCGGTCAAAATCCTCAACCCAACGTCCAAACTAAAAAGGCCAGGGCCTGATGGTGGACGACCCTTCAATTGGTCTTGTATGTAGGATTTACCGTTTGCGGGCGCTACGCGTCCTCACGTTGACGCTCCTCGCTTTGCTCCTCTGGCCGAACCGGTAGCTTCATTCACCGACACCACACTACAAGTAAAAAATCCCCACCACACGAGGTGGTAGGGATTTTCAATTGGTTGCGGGAGTATGCAACCATCTTGATTTACAAGGGTTTCAGGGTAATTGAAGATGTTAGTTCAAATATTGGTGCGCTTGCCGGCCACCTAAAGCATCTGCACGCCCAACCAGTGTTTGAGCTCGTTTTGTATCTTGCTTGCCGCCACGGCCATCCATAAGCATGTTGGCAAGGCGGCGCATGGCTTCTGCATGACCGGGGTGTGAGGTACCCGTTGTCACCGGCATGGTGAAGCCAGCTACACTTCCTGCTCCAGGGACATAGATATAACTGGTGCCACTTGTGGGGGTTGCGGCTTGCTCGTAATAGGCCCGCGCACGCTTCTCGTCTTGCACAACACCGTCACCGCGCTCAAACATGTCACCGAGCGTAAACTGTACGTGTTTATCGCCACTGCACGCCTGTTTCATCAGGCTGGCAATAGTTGGGTTATCGTGGCTGCTGCAGGTCAGTTGCTGCAATCTGCTACAGGCAGTGAGCGTGCTGATCAGTATAGCTATGACAATAATCCGTATCATCTACCGCTCCCTGAGTGCTTCATCCCGGTAGCGCAGCAGCGGCTCGATGAGAAACTCGAGGATGCGCCGCTTGCCGGTTTTAATCTCAGCAGT
>CAXBKT010000015.1:0-40888 GCA_963976155.1 uncultured Kordiimonadaceae bacterium
ATCAGCAGCAGTAAAGGTGCCACCAAAATGCCCATCGTTGCATGCGCGCCCCGGTATCCTGCTGCACCCGCCCCCTTGACCCGCAGCGAGGATAAGCGGAACCCTCGTTTCCACGGCCACCAGAGATATACCCCGCTGATAACCAACAGCACAGCAACTATGCCAAGGATGCCAACAATCTGTTTACCAACATCCCCAAGCGCTAGATAATGGTGAAGATCAAACAGGAATAATAATATCCTATCCATTTGCAACGGATCATTTATCGGCAAGAGAGTTTCTGTATCAAGCAGAAGAGCCTCTCGTCCTGTTAAATACACTCGGTAAGCATTCATGCCTTCCACCGGAAATCGTATCGACCTGATTTGGCCCGGCAAGTAGTGCGCTGTAATAGTGTCGAGTATTTCACCCTGCTCGTTTGCCTCTAATGCAACGACAGGTGCCGCGAGAGACGGCAACATTGCCGAAAGAATTTCTGCCCTATAAACCAGAACAGTACCCGAAAAGGCCATTACCAGCATATAAAGGACACCAACAGCCCCAATAAGACGGTGTAGCAGTTTCAATTTTTTGCGCATGGGCAGAATACCCCGAATTTTATTTTATAAAAGGATATGCCGGGCCCCCAAATAAGCACCCGACATATTTCTTAAAACTTGAACCGCATGCCGATGTTTGCAGTCCGACCAAGCGCTTTTGAATAATAGCTACTCAGAAAAATAGACTGAGCGCGGGCCGTGTAATAATTTTCGTTAAACAGGTTTTCTACACCCCCATAAAACTCGATATTGCCCAGGCCGTAACTACCGCTCAAATTCACAAGGCTATAACTGTCCACAGGGCCCTGATAAATGGCGTATTTATTGTCTTCCGCTGAGAATTCCTTGCGGCTACCCAACCTTTGGAAGTTAGCAGAAAGGCTCAAGCTTTCTGACGGGCGCCAATCAGCATAAATTACGAGTTTGGACGGAGAAATATAGCGACCGGATAGTTTAGCACCCGTATCCGTATTCTCACCGTCAAAGCTGGTATAGTGCGCGCCTATTTCCAGTGCATCACTAACGGAATATTCCCCGGCAATTTCAAATCCGTGAATTTTCTGCGGTTCTCGCACTGGCAGGAAAATACCCGTTACCGGATCAAGCTTTGTGCCGGTGCCTAACTCAGATTTGCTTTCATAGAGCGCAAATTCAAACTTAAAGTCATCAATACGGCTTGAAAAACCAACTTCATAATGCCGCACATTTGATGCCTCTGTGCGTACTTGCGAAAGGTCTGTCACCTGCGCAGAACGCAAAAGACGGCCAAGGTCAGATATATCAAAACCTTCAGAGAAACTTACAAACGGGCTAAACTCCGGGAATGCCTTGTACCGCAAGCCAACATTATATGTTGTTGAATTATAATCTAGCTCGCCTCCGGTTACATCCATTGGTACCGAACACTGGTCCTCAGAGCGGCACAGGCGTAGCGTGCTGTAATCATTAACAGAAATATTGATTTTTTCAGCCCGCATTCCAGCTTTAAACACCCAGTCTTCATTCCAAATAAATTTTGACTGTAGGTAAGCAGCCTTATTATTCATATCCATCTCAGGTACCCAGATACGGCCATCGACCATAGGCTGAGACGTTTTGTCTTTCAAATAGTCCACCCCGTAAACAAGGTTCGTAGTGATGGTGTTCCAATCGAACGATGTTTTAAAGTTCGCGCGGACACCAAATTTTTTGGATTTGATAAGGGACTGGCCGCCAGTGAAGCCCTCTTCCGGGTTAGCTAAAGATGTTGAGAAAAAGAAGATATTTTCGATCTTTTGTTGATATAGATCCAGCGTGAACTCCGTATTTTTAAAGAGCTCCAAATCGGTATATTTCAACATGAAGTTAACGTTGCCTTTTGGCCCCTGCGGCACGCCGGGCTTCATGCCACCATTTGATGGTACTGCGATTGTTTTTTGGCCTGTTACCGGATTCCCCGTTTCGTCAACAAGGTCAGAATCCTGCTGGGAATCGTAATAGTTCAACGTTGCCTGCAACCGTTTGTCGCTATCAAATTGGTAAGCTGTCTTGGCGAAAAAATTCAGCGTGTCTAAATCGGACAAACCATAAACAAGGCCGAGCGTATCGCCGTCAGCGTCTTTTTGCTGGCCGCGCGCGTCATACACCGCATTAAAAACATAGCTAAACTTGTCCAGTGTCCCGCTAACAGTGCCATCCACCCTTTTGCTGAAGCTATCCTCAGCGTCCACGAGCGAAAAACGGCTACTGACTGCGATATCCCCGCTGATTGCTTCCTCGGAAGCATGCTTTGTTAGATAGTTAACAATGCCGCCAGCCGCGCCGTTCCCATAAATTGAGGTTGCGCCCTTTATCACTTCAATGCGCTCTAGAGCAATTGGGTCAACAGAACGAATACCGAGCTGGCCATTTCTGAGCGGCGTAGATTGCGGAACACCATCAATCATCACCAAGACATTACGGCCTCGCAGTGTTGTACCAGAGTTACTCACTGAACCAGAAGCAAGCCCAAAGCCCGGCACACGTGTCGCAAGTGTATTTTGAATTTCCAAATTGAGCTTGAGATCATCAAGCAATGCATCACTGCCAATCACTGAAACTGATGCTGTTACTTCATCAATCCGTTCCGGGGTACGGCTGCCCGTAACAATAATTTCCTCAACGCTTTCTCCAGCAGAAATACCATCGTCGGCCAACAAACCGCTTTGGGGTAATACTGCAAGGATTGCAACGACGCCTAGGTTAGGCCTAAACATTTGGGTGTCTCCCTTGATAATCATAACTAATAATAGTTCTCATTATCATTATCATTATTGATATGCAAGGAAGCTAATCCTGCTATTCTGCTAATCTCAAAAAACCTTCTTTCATGCGGCCTTGCAAAAAAAATGGCGCAAAACCTGTGCGCCATTTCGTGAAATTAAACTCGATTATTTCTACGCTGTTAGTACTTGGTCCTCAATGTTAACAGTGTCATCAAGCGTATCTTCCAGGTATTGCTCAAGTGTCGTCGGTGCAATTTTTTTGAGAAACACTTCCAGCTTAACACTCGCTGCCTCGGCATCGGCTTGAATTAACGCAGCCATTTCAAGCGTCTGAACCGCGTCATAATAATCGTCATTTTGAATTTTACGCACAACCCAACTGTGGGCCCACTTAGTGGCACTCATTTCCAATCTCCATAGATTTAAAGTAAATGTCACCCGTCATGCGCTGAGAGGGATGCTGACGCATATATCGCAATAACAATAAACGTATGTAAAGATTTTATTGGAATAAATATCCCTGAATAAAGATAATTCAGAAACAAAATTCCAACAAGGTTCGCTTTTGTGCCTGCCGTGTAAAAACTTAGGCCAGCAAAACTAAAGGCTCACTTTTCAGAAATAATAATGAATAGGTCTAGCGACTTGCGACTGTATGCATCCAACCAAAGACATCATCGTGCGAACCTTCCTGAATACCGACTAGGTGTTCACGAAGCTTGGTAGTTACTACGCCAATTTCTTCGCTAATGATAAATTCACTACCATCTGCTTCTTTGAAGCTACGCACTGGGGAAATAACAGCAGCAGTTCCTGTGGAAAAGACCTCTGTACAACGTCCGTTTTTAATTTGGTCTAGCAATTCATTAATATCAATGCGTGCTTCTGCAGCCTTAATCCCATGATGTGCAGCAAGTGCCAGAACGGACCGACGTGTTAGGCCCGGTAAAAAACTATCTTTCAAAACTGGCGTATGTAATTCGCCGTCAATCACCGCGAAGAAATTCATCAAAGATAGCTCTTCGATGTAACGAGCTTCAATCGGATCAAGCCAAAGACTTGTCGCACAACCCAGTGCACGCGCACGCCCAAGAGATTTAAAACTGGCCGCATAGTTACCCGCAGCTTTCACGCCGCCCGTACCGCCGACTGCTGCACGTGTGTCCTGCCGCTCAATAAGCACCGACTTCATACCCGGTGCAAATGGCAATGTTGGCGCTACATGAACCGTAAAACTATAGTGTTCTGACGGTGTAATCACGAGTGAATAGTCGTCACCATACAGTGCCGGGCGAACATAAAGCGAGCTATTATGCTCCTTTGGGATCAAGTCACGGTAGAGGCTAGAGACCAAAGACACAGCCTCAACGAACATATCTTCTGGCACATGCGGCATACACATGCGATCAGCGGACCGTTGAAAACGTTTCGCATGATCGTACGGCCGGAAAATCTGGGGAATATCCTGAGCAACGCGGTAAGCTTTCATACCTTCAAAAATACTTTGGCCGTATTGCACAACCGTCGTACCCGCCGAAACAGGGTGCTCACTATCCAGCTTCACTTCTAGGTCAGACCAAGCGCCATTCACGTAAGTCGCTGCACAGATAACCGGCAAAACTGCTTTTCCAAAAGTACGGTCCTCAGGAAGGACTGTGTCTTTGATAGCTTGCAGTATTTCCGGGCGAATAGTCATAACAGTCTCACGCTTTAAATCTGGAACAAACCCCACCTAACAGTGAGGCCATTCGCTTCTTAGTCGGCTGAGCTATAGTTTCC
The DNA here is from genome assembly GCA_963976155.1 of uncultured Kordiimonadaceae bacterium. Taxonomy (GTDB): domain Bacteria; phylum Pseudomonadota; class Alphaproteobacteria; order Sphingomonadales; family Kordiimonadaceae; genus Kordiimonas. The sequence continues at coordinate 4,562 of CAXBKT010000015.1, forward strand.
TAGAACTTTTTCACTTGTTCTTTCCACTTCCTATAGAATTCCGTAAGGGATTTCATCTTCACATGGCCGTATCCACGCACTTTTTCCGGAAGAGCGAAAAGCGCAATCATATCATCATAGTTGGCACCTGACAGTTTAGGGAGTAATGACGCAAGCGCAGTTTCAAAATCAACTATCAACTTACGCTCTGCCTTTCTGTCTTCCTGATATCCAAACGGATCTGCCCACGTGCCACGTATTTTTTTTCCCATACGCATCAGCTTGAACATAGGAACAACAACACTTCCCGAGAAAGCCCGTTTTTGGCGCTCACCTGTGACAGGGTCTTTTCTTGAAATCAATGGCGGAGCCATATGAAAAGTCATCGCTTTTAAGCCATCAAACTTATTAGCTACCTTCTCACCAAAAGAGCCATCCGTATATAACCGTGCAACTTCATATTCGTCCTTATAGGCAAGCACTTTAAAATAGGCACTAGCTACTTGACGCGTGAGCCCTTCACCGTCGCCGAGTTTCTTCTCTGCTAAACGCACTCCAGCCACCGCCTCACTATACCGGCGCGCGTAACTTACGCTCTGATACGCTGTCAACTCAGCCACATTACGAGCGATGATTGCATCCAAGCTTTCGTCTAATAGTTCCTCGCTCCCGCCATCCATGAAGGCTAGGAGTTCATCCGGTTTATCAGCATAAACACGGCCCCAGTTGAAGTAACGCGTGTTTGCATCAATTGCCACGCCATTCAGTTTAATGGCCTGCATAATTGCCTCCCAGCTGAGAGGTAACAACCCTTGCTGCCACGCGTAGCCAACAAGGAACATGTTTGTCGCAATAGTGTTGCCAAAAAGTTGTTCTGCAATTGCGCCTGCATTTAAAAAGCTTACAGATTCAGCTCCAGTAGCGCGTTCTATTGCTTCACGCTCAGCAGCTGCTGGGAAGTCCATATCGGTATCTTGAGTGAAATGCGCTGTTGGGATTTCAGCATCATTAACAACCGCCTTGGTTCTGCCCTTACCGTAAAAGTTAGCGTTAGACGCAGCAACTACCATGTCACAGCCAATTACCAAATCAGTGCTATGCTGCAAAATACGCGGTACGCAGATATCTTCCTGATTTTCTGCAATTTTTACCTGACTGATAACAGCGCCGTTCTTCTGCGCTAGCCCCGTAAAATCTAATACTGTAGCGCCCTTACCGTCCAAGTGTGCTGCCATAGATAAAACACCACCAACAGTCACAACGCCGGTACCACCAATACCCGCAATCAAAAGCCCAAACTCAGAACCAGCCTTCAGTTCCGGCAAGATAGGGCATGGAAGGCTTGCGAACGTCACCATCTCACGACTAACAAGGTTTGTCTGATCAGGCTTTGCTGGTTCCGCGCCGTCAAGTGTAACAAAGCTCGGGCAGAAACCATCGTTGCAGCTATAATCTTTATTACAGCTGTTTTGATTGATCTGACGCTTACGCCCAAATGGCGTTTCAAGTGGCTCGACCGCTATACAGTTGGATTGTACGGAGCAATCACCGCAGCCTTCACAGACACGGTCGTTGATAAACAGGCGTTTCTTCGGATCAGGCATCAAGCCTTTTTTCCGACGCCGGCGTTTTTCCGCGGCGCATGTCTGGTCGTAAATAATTACCGTAACACCCTCTGTTTCACGGAGCCTTCGCTGAATAGCCTCCAGCTCGGATCGGGGGTAAATAGTTTCTGCGGCAGCAAGTGCACCAACGTCACGTGTACGGACAAGGTCATCACTGACAACAACCAAGGTTTCAACGCCCTCAGCACGGCACTGCATGGCAATACTACCAACAGTCAACGTGCCCTCTGCTGGTTGGCCGCCCGTCATAGCAACAGCATCATTATAAAGAATTTTATAGGTGATATTTACATTCGCAGCTACAGCTTGACGTATGGCAAGAATACCAGAGTGCTGATATGTGCCATCGCCCATATTCTGGAAAGTATGTGGAATTTCAGTAAAGCGGCTAAGCCCAACCCAAGCAACCCCTTCACCGCCCATTTGGCTAAATGTATCCGTATTGCGGCCCTGCCCTAGCACCATCACATGGCACCCGATACCACCGCCAGCCTTACTGCCTTCTGGTACTTTTGTAGACCGGTTATGAGGGCACCCTGCACAAAAGAATGGCTTACGCGTGATAATCTCTGGTGGTGATGTTAGTGCCTTAGTACGTGCCTTATGTTCGTCAAATGCCTTCACCACAATTGAGGCAAGGTTTGTATCAGAAAGGACCGCCACCAGCTTTTCTGCCACTAGTTCCGGTGAAAATTCACCAACCATCGGGAACAGCTCTTTTTCATGCTGATCACGCAGGCCATAGATCGCTGGGCGCTCGCTAATTGGCCAGTTAAACAGCTGTTCTTTCAGCTGTTTCTCCACAAGCGGGCGCTTTTCTTCCACAATAATAATTTCATCAAGGCCACGCGAAAATTCACCAATTTTACGAGGGTCAAGCGGCCATGTCATACCTACCTTAAAGACAGACACTCCAGCAGTCTTGGCTTGTTCTTCAGAAAGCCCTAGGAGGCGCAGTGCCTCCATCAGATCGCCGTGTGCCTTACCAACAGTTACGATGCCAATTTTCGGCTGCTCAGACTTCCAAATAGTCCGATCGACATTATTGGCATACGCCCATGCGTAAATAGCTGGTATACGCTCTTCGAGTAAGCGATACTCGAGCTGCATACGCTCTGCGGGCCACTTGAGTGTTGGGTCATAGTTAAAGCCATGCGGCGGCACAGGGTGATCAGGTTTTACATATGTTGGCAATTCAGTGGACAAGTTAACTACTTCACCGCTCTCAACAATCTCCGTCAAAACCTTCAGGGCAACCCAGCAACCACTATAGCGCGACAAGGCCCAGCCCATCAGACCAAATTCAAGAATTTCGGCGACAGACGCTGGTGCAAGGATCGGGATCATACAGCTTTCGAAAACATGGTCTGTCTGATGTGGAAACATAGAGGACTGCGCCGCATGGTCATCGCCTGACAGCGCAAGCACACCACCATGCTTCGAAGTACCAAGAATATTAGCATTGCGGAAAACATCGCCTGTCCGGTCAACGCCTGGCCCTTTACCGTACCAAATACCGTAAACGCCGTCATACTTCGTTTGGCCATAATGGTCGAGCTGCTGCGTACCCCATACAGCGGTAGCACCAAGATCTTCATTCACACCCGGTTCAAAATGCACATCATGCTCTTGAAGGATCTTTTCATTCTTCCAGAGCTCTTGATCATACCCCCCAAGCGGCGAACCACGATATCCTGAAATAAAGCCTGCAGTCTTTAGGCCATCTCGTTCATCCATTTGAGCTTGCATCATTGGCAAACGAACAAGCGCCTGAATACCTGTTAGAAAGATATTGCCTTCGCGCGCCTGATAGCGATCAGACAGCTTATAGTTTTCAAGAAAATTGGACCCGTCCATTTTACCCGCCATGTTATATAAATTTGAAGCAGCATACCCTAAAGGTTAAGGTGGATGTGCCCAATGTGACCAACCCAATTGACAAACAAAACATTTACCTCCTAAATATTAGTAATTTTTTAGGAGATTCCACCAAATGAGTGATCTAGATGAGTTTGATCGTAAAATTTTAGAGGCTATGCAACAGAATGGCCGCCTGACTATCGTGCAACTCAGCGACCATATTGGCTTATCAACCACGCCGTGCCAGCGTCGTTTAAAGCGCCTTGAGGATGAAGGTTACATTAAAGGCTACACAGCTGTCATTGACCCGCTAAAGCTCAATTATCAGATCAACGTGTTTGTATCAGTGAAACTTGAACGGCAGGCCGAAGAATTTCTCGGCCGCTTTGAAGAAAGCATTTCCAAGCTCCCTGAAGTAATGGAAAGTTACCTCATGTCTGGTGGTGGCCGCGACTATATGCTTCGTGTTGTTGCCAAGGATCTCATGTCCTACGAACGGTTTCTAGTAGATCACCTCGCCCGCATTCCCGGCGTAGCTAACATCGACACCAGTTTTTCCATCAAGCAAGTCCTTGCCCGCAGTAGCTTGCCCATTGACTGATATTGGCTAACAGCGCGGGAAAACTCTGCCCCCTCAATGATTGCATTGTAACACTTATATTGTAACGTTTAGCCAAACAGCAAAGGAAGTCTCCTGATGAAACATCTATTAAGTGCCCTCATATTGCTTACGGGAACATCCATACATGTTCAGGCTGGACCTATAGACCTCACTTCTGCAAATATTGTTGACCTGAGCCATACGTATGATGCCAACACACTTTACTGGCCCTCTTCCCCAAGTAATTTCGAACATAAAAAACTGAGTTACGGCGATACTGACGAAGGTTTTTTCTATTCTGCTTACGCACTTTGCACGCCCGAACATGGAGGCACTCACCTTGATGCACCTATCCACTTTTACAAAGGGCGGCAAACTGTCGACGAAATTTCGCTAAAGAATTTATTCCTGCCCGCTGTAGTTATTGATGTTAGCAAACAAGCCAGTAACAACCGCAACCACCGCCTTACGGTGACAGATATCACCGACTTTGAAAGTCGTCACGGCACCATTCCACAAGGAGCAGCCATTCTCTTGCGCACAGACTGGGATCAATTCTGGCCCACTGCAATCAGCTACTTAGGTGACGACACCCCAGGTAAAGTTAGTAACCTTAGCTTTCCTTCTTTTGGTGCAGAAGCCACCCGGTTTTTAACAGTTAAGCGCGGCGCAAAACTTATCGGTGTCGACACCGCTTCAATCGACTATGGAAAATCTCAGGACTTCCCTGTACACCAAATTGTAGCGGAAGCTAATATTCCAGCACTAGAAAACCTAACTGGCCTTAGCGCCTTGCCGGCTACTGGGGCATATGTCATTGCGTTACCAATGAAAGTCGGCGGCGGATCAGGCGCGCCGGCACGGGCCGTCGCACTTATTACCAATCAAGCTACAAAACAAGACGTCCGAATCCCCTAGGAAGAAATCCTTGTGGTACATACTTAGGGAAAAGATCACGGTAAGCCGCTGTCTTTTTAAATTTAGAGATTGCCACATTGATCCGCTCCATCTCTGCTTCAGATGTCGTTTTACGGCTAAACATAAAATGGTTTTCGTTATCATTAATAATTTCCGGCCTCACGGTTATCTCTTCTAGAATGCCTTCGCGCCGCGCGGCGAACACGCCGTTGAATAAATCGCTCACAACAATATCCACCCGCCCTCGCACAAGTCCCTTCAATAAACTCTTCTTTTCTAAAGACTGTAAAACCCTTGGACGAAACGCAGGTTTACGGCGAAACAGTTCATCTAAATTCTCGCCGTACCAAACACCTAATATCAAGCCAATTGTGTAATTTGTTTCTGCCAGTTCACTCAGAGAATGCGGGTTATATCTAATTTCAGCGCCTTTACGTATAAACATGACCATGCTTTCACGCCGATAAGACTCCGAAAACCAAGCATATGTCTCTCGATCTGTATTTTTGGAAGCCGCTAATCCAACATCCACCGACCCATAGTCAATTTCGCGCTGCGCTCGCTTCCACGATACAAATTTTAACGTAAAAGGACAGTTGATTGAGGAAAGCACTTTGCCCAAGATTTCGATATCCAAGCCCGCAGGCTTACCATCCTCATCTACATAGTGATACGGTGGCCAATCTGAGTAGGTAACAGTCAATCCCTTGGTGCAGCCCGCCTGCACAGCAAATGAAAACGCCCAAAGGGCTAAACCACTACAAACCTTTACAAACACAGAACAAACTTTACCTGCCATGCCACTCTCCACGTAGGCGCTGCCAAAAGTAAAAATCCCAACTTTTTACCAATGCCTGAATATAGTAAAAAACGTTGAACAGTCCAACGCCCATGTGTTTATACGAAACCACATCAGTATCTGATAATTTTCATGACCGTGAAAAGGCGGCTTGTTCCATTTCTGGAGCAAACCGCCTTTGAGAGGATTTGCATCCTCACCCTCAATAACTCCGTCGGACTAGCAATCCACCTTGATTAACCCTCAAGGGTCAGGAGTTCGGCGTTACCGCCGGAAGCCATCGTATTGATGGAAAGTGTTTTCTCTGTTGCAAACCGGTAAAGATAGCGCGGTCCACCAGCTTTAAAGCCAGTACCCGAAAGCCCCTGACCACCAAATGGCTGACTGCCAACAACTGCGCCAACCATATTGCGGTTGATGTATGTGTTACCGGCCGGCGCCATAGCAAAGATTTGCTGCCAGCGTGCTTCCATACGGGTATGCACGCCGAGCGTAAGACCGTAACCGCTTGAGAAAGCCTCATTGATGGTAGCTTCAAGTTCAGACGCCTTATAACGCACCACATGAAGGATGGGGCCAAACTGCTCTTTTTCAAGCTCAGTAATACTACCAATTTCAAAAAGATGGGGCGCCAGGAATGTACCGTGTTCACAATCACCACCCAGCGATACAGAATGACTGAACTTCGCTTCAGCCCGCATTTTTTTGGCATGTGCCTTTAGGCCAGCACGCGCTGTTTCATCAATGATAGGACCAATGTCAGTTTCTATCTTCGACGGATCGCCAAGACGCACGCTGTTCATGGCGCCAGAGATCATTTCAATGGCTTTGTCAGCAACTTCTTCCTGAACATAAAGAACACGGAGCGCAGAACACCGCTGACCAGCGCTATAAAACGCTGACTGGACTACATCATCTGTCACCTGCTCAAGAAGCGCTGTGCTATCAACGAACATAACGTTCTGGCCGCCCGTTTCAGCAATAAGCGGAACAATCGCACCGTCTTTCGACGCAAGTTCCATATTGATTGCTTTCGCTGTACCTGTACTCCCCGTAAAGGCGACACCCGCAACAAGTGGGTGCTTCACAATACCGGCACCAACTTTGCCATCACCTGGCACGAACATAAGCACCTCTTCTGGTACACCAGCTTCGTGCAGCAGCTTTATCGCTTCATAGGCAACAAAAGGCGTCTGCTCCGCTGGTTTTGTAACAACCGCGTTACCAGCAGCGAGCGCCGCAACAACCTGTCCCACAAAGATAGCAAGAGGGAAATTCCAAGGGCTGATGCATACAAACACGCCGCGACCATGCAGGCCAATGGCGTTGGCTTCGCCCGTTGGCCCCGGAAGCTGGGTATATTCTGTGAACTCACGTTCTGCCTGCTCGGCGTAGTAACGACAAAAATCCACTGCTTCCCGCACTTCGGAAAGCGCGTCGTCGTAGGTTTTTCCCGCCTCACGGATAAGAAGCGCCATGAAACGTTCAGTTTGCGCCTCAAGCACATCCGCCGCTGCAGTGATTTTCTCTGCCCGCACCTTACCGCCCAAGGCATCCCAGGTCGGCTGAGCCGCTTGTCCAACAGTGAATGCCGTCTCGATATCTCCAGCTGTGGCACTGGATATTTCACCCAGTGTATCCCTCACATCTGCCGGATTAGTAACTTTTGCAGTTATCTGATCGTTTGGCTTCACGCCAGGCACAAGCGGCCCAACCTTTCTGTATCGGGTCTTTTCAGCAGCAATTGCTGCTTCAAGTACCGCAACGTCCTTATGTTCAGTCAAGTCTATACCCTTTGCATTTTTGCGTCCTTCCCCAAATATCCAAGCGGACTTGGTAATTTGTGGGTGGCGGTATATTTTTTGTCTTTCTGTTGAAACAACAGGGCAGCCAACAACCTCTCTGGCTGGAACCTTTGCATCCATAAATCTATTTACGAACGAGCTGTTCGCCCCGTTCTCCAGCAGACGGCGCACAAGATAAGCGAGCAAATCCTTATGCCCCCCAACTGGCGCGTAAATCCGTACGGGCGGCAGGCCTTTAACAACCTTCTTGGCTACATCGTAAACCAGCACTCCCATGCCGTGTAATCGCTGGAACTCAAGGCGACTATGATCACCTTTTGCTAAGTGTAATATCGTCGCTACTGTGTGCGCATTGTGTGTCGCAAATTGGCAAAAAATTCTGTCTTGGCGTGCAAGTAATTCCTGCGCACAAACCAGATAGGATACGTCTGTAGATGCCTTACGCGTATAAACCGGAAAATCTTCTAACCCTAGCTCTTGCGCATGCTTAATTTCCGTATCCCAGTAAGCACCTTTCACAAGTCGCACCATAAAGCGCCGATTGGTCTCAACAGCCAGTTCACCGATCCATTCGATCACATTCAAGGCACGTTTACCATATGCCTGAATCACAAGGCCAAGGCCTTCCCATTTCTCAAGCTTAGGGTTTCGGGCAAGCTGCTCGAAAAGGTCCAGTGAAATATCAAGTCGGTCCGCTTCCTCAGCATCAATCGACATTTTGACATTATTCTCAGCAGCAAGCTCAGCCAACTCCGCAAGACGCTTACCAAGTTCAGTAAAAATAGCTTCGCGGTTACCAAACTCATAGCGCGGATGAAGGGCTGACAATTTTATAGACACACCAGAGCGATCATAAACCGTGCCGCCAGTCTGCAGCGCACCGGTTGTGCGGATAGCATTTGCATAAGCCTCAAAATAACGTGTCGCATCTTCCTTCGTACGCGCACCCTCGCCTAGCATATCAAAGGAATAAATTTGATCCGCGCCAAAGGTTTTTTTGCCGCGTTTCACTGCTTCGTTAATAGTTTCACCGAGCACAAACTCGCCGCCCATGATACGCATAGCTTGCACCATTGCAGTACGGATAACAGGCTCACCAACACGGTGGGTCAACTTACCAAGCCAGTTTTTTGAGCCCTTCTTAATTTCAGGATCAAGCCTGATAACACTGCCTGTCAGCATCAAGCCCCACGTGGAGGCATTCACAAACATGGAGCCTGCGCGACCAGCGTGACTATACCATTCGCCCGGTGCAATCTTATCAGCGATCAAATTATCACGCGTCTCAGCGTCAGGCACTCGAAGAAGCGCCTCAGCGAGACACATCAGCGCAATACCTTCTTGATTAGACAAGCCATATTCCTGCAAAAATGCATCAAGCAGCGGCTGCTTATCACTCATGGCACGCGTGTCTTCAACGAAGCCAACAGCCACATCTTCAATAGCACCTGTATCCGCTGCTGAAAGTTTATTGCGCTCCAGCAACTCGGCAACCAAGGTATTTTCATCCAAATGTTTACGCGATCTAATGGTTTCACGCAGTGTATTCAGCTCAGACATGGCACTCGCTACATAGTGAATTAATTTCAAAGATTATACCTGTACTATAGCAGAATATGTTGCCATTGTTTTAATTTTAGCGTTATTATCTCTGTAATTTATTCAAATAAGCAGAATATTATATTGTTATGCGTCAACTCGATAAAATTGATCAGAATATTCTCGAAGCCCTCCAACAGGATGGTCGCATCTCAAACGTTAACTTAGCGCGGCGTGTAAACCTTAGCCCTACCCCGTGCCTAGACAGAGTAAGGCGCCTAGAAAAGGAAGGCTTCATCAAAGGCTATCATGCGGAGCTTTGTCCTGAAAAACTGAAAGCAAGTTTTGTCACCTTCATGACAGTTAACCTAAACCGCACAACCAACGATGTATTCGCTGACTTTGCCGAGCAAATGGCAAAGCTGAATGAGGTCGTCGAATGCCACATGGTTGGTGGCGGCTTTGACTATCTTTTAAAAATTCGCACAGAGGACATGGCGGCTTTTCGGAAATTCATGGGCGACCAACTATCTCAGTTACCTGAAGTAACTCAAACACACAGCTATTTTGTAATGGAAGAAGTCAAAGATAACAGAGCGCTACGCATTACTCGCCCCAGTAAGCCAAGTTAACCCTGGTTCATATTTGCACCAACTTGCCACATTTATAATCACTTGCATGAACCATCTGAATTCTTACCTTTGCGAAGAGGAATTTTAGCCCACGCAAGAAAGATTCGTAAGTTCCATGAATACACCAAACCCTGCCCCAGGTTTTAAGAAGCACCCTGACCACAAGATGCAGTTAAGCGGTAACGATTTTGCAGCTTCAGCGGCTGTTGGGGGCATTATCATTGCCCGCACTACTAATGCTATCATAATATCAGAGGGGGATTACGCCGATGCGATCTATTTCCCTCGCGCCGATGTAGACATAGCACTACTTCAAGCAAGCGAGACGACGAGCTTCTGTCCCTTTAAAGGCACAGCACACTACTGGCATTTGCGCAATGAGCAACAAAACACCCCCGAACACATTGACATCTGCTGGAGATATGAAGAGCCTTTTGATGAAGCAATAAACATAGGGACCTATATTGCTTTTTACCGTGACAAAGTAACTGTCACTTATTGTCAGTAGTATCCTTGTATCTTTCAGTTCTGAGTTGGCGCCCATAGTTCCACTATAACAAACTGCACAAGGCCACATGTGAATAATATGCTACATAAAACCCCGTCACTATTGAACGATTTCTCCCGCGTTAGAAACCAGACTGATATCCTTTGTGCGCCCCTCGAGACCGAAGATTATGGTGTCCAGTCGATGCCTGACGCGAGTCCAGTCAAATGGCATTTAGCCCATACCAGTTGGTTTTTCGAGGAAATGATCCTAAAGCCTTTCGCTAAAGAGTATGAAGCTTTTGATGACGCTTTCTCCCACCTTTTCAACAGTTACTATGAAAGCCTAGGTGGTGGCTTCACACGGGCAGAACGCGGCCTAATTTCCAGACCCACCGTTAAAGGGGTGTATGACTACCGCAAGTATATCAATGATGCCATGAGCTTGTTACTCTCCGATCATACACACCCAGAAAATGAAGAAATTATACAACGGACCATCCTAGGGCTTAACCATGAACAACAACATCAGGAATTGTTGCTAACAGACATCAAACACGCGTTTTCTAAAAATCCGCTCAATCCCGCTTATAAAAGTACACCACTTGAAATTCATGTGGGCGATATCAAAGCCGGATGGCTTTCATTTGACGAGGGAATTCACGAAACCGGCAACGAAGGCTCGGCCTTTTCCTATGACAACGAGCACCCTCGCCATAAGTCATACCTCACAGGTTTCTGCATTGCCACACGTCCAGTATCAAACGCTGAATTTATAAGCTTCATTGAGGATGGTGGCTACGAAAATGCCGACCTATGGCTATCTGATGCTTGGGCCCTGTTAAAAACTGAAAATTGGTGCCACCCATTTTATTGGGAAAAGGAAGACAAAGACTACCAAAACATGACCCTTTACGGCATGCAGCCTGTTCACCCATCAGCGCCAGTTTGCCATGTAAGCTTCTATGAAGCGGCAGCCTATGCGCGCTGGGCCGGAAAACGCCTCCCGACAGAAACCGAGTGGGAAGTAGCTGCCCAACAGACACCGGTTTCAGGCAATTTGGTCGATAGCGGCATTCTTGCTCCAACAGGTATTCCAAACGATAGCCATCAATTTTACGGCGATGTCTGGGAATGGACCAGTAGCCCCTACACAGAATACCCTGGTTACCAGCGCCTCTCCGGCCCCCTCGGCGAATACAACGGGAAGTTCATGAGCAGCCAGATGGTATTACGAGGCGGCTCTTGCCTTACGCCAAAGGACCATATTCGCCCAAGTTACCGCAACTTTTTCCCTCCCCATACTCGCTGGCAATACAGCGGTATCCGATTAGCAGAGGACTTATAATAAAATGAGCACGACAGCCACAGCTCTGAAGTTTCAGGACAATCACCCCGCGCCAAGTGATTTTGCACAGGAAGCAATCGACGGTTTGCTAACCACGCCCAAAAAAATAGCACCTAAATTCTTTTATGATGAGGTTGGCTCGGGGCTTTTTGATGCCATTTGTCAAACAGAAGAATATTATCCAACGCGGACAGAATCCGGCATCATACGAGATAATGTTGAGGATATTGCCCGCCATCTGGGGCGCGGCTGTTTACTCGTTGAACCCGGTAGCGGTAACAGCGCAAAGGTGCGGGAACTCTTGGAGGCTGTTAAGCCCCATTCTTATCTACCGATGGATATTTCAAAAGCTTTTCTAAGAAAAGAGGCCCAGAAGTTAGCACATGAATTCCCTTGGCTAAATGTGCACGCTGTTTGCTCAGATTTTACTGTTTCGATGGATATTCCACTATATCCGACAGGTGTACGCCGTGTTGCTTTTTTTCCCGGCTCTAGCATCGGAAACTTCGAACCAGAAGACGCTACTGAATTCCTAAAAAGTGTCCGCGCGATGGTCGGAAACAGTGGCGGGTTGTTGATTGGTGTAGATCTTAAAAAAGACGCCCCTACACTCAATGCAGCATATAACGACAAAGCTGGTATTACCGCCAAATTCAACATGAACCTGCTCGTTCGAATGAATGAAGAGCTGGATGCAAATTTCGACACAAAACAATTCGAGCATGAAGCTTTTTACAATGAAAAACTTGGCCGCATTGAAATGCACCTCGTAAGTCTGGCAGATCAATCCATTAATATAGCCAATAACACCATAGATTTCAGGCTCGGCGAAACCATTCACACCGAGAATTCCTACAAGTATTCTCTAGCAGAGTTTGAACACATAGCGTTTGCTGGCGGTTTTAAAAGAGAAACGGTCTGGATGGACGCAGAGAAGAAATTCAGTCTGCAATATTTCAGGGGCACTTAACATCATGACATAAAAAACTTTTGACATGGCCAATAGTTACCTAAGATCACCCCTGCGATGTATTTATCGGGAGTAAATACACCTTAACTCTGGGGGAACCACTATGCATTTTTTTGCTGATCGTCCAAGCCTACGATACTATCCTGCTATATTTCTTGCCTTAATAGCCCTAATGATAGTGGGGCTAAAGCGCATGGAGACCCCCCCTGAGCCTTTAGCACAAGACGCGCCCGAAAATGTTTTCTCAGCTGCTAGGGCCTATGCCGACCTAACAGACCTGCTGAAAGAAAATGTGCCGCACACCCCGGGTAGTACTGCAAATACAATCATTCGCGACCGTATTGCAGCAAAAATGACGGCGCGAGGTTTTGGCGTCAGCATTCAAGATGATTTTACTTGCCAAAAAAGCTGGGGAAGCTGTAGCAACATCGAAAATATCATTACAACAAAAGCTGGCGCGGCGGGCAAGGACACTATTCTTGTGATGTCCCACTATGACAGTGTACCTGCCGGAGCCGGAGCAACAGATGATGGTTACGGCGTTGCCTCCATGCTTGAAATCGCCCGTGTTCTTTCTCATGACGAAACCTACCAGAATAACTTGATATTTCTATTTACAGATGCTGAAGAAGTTGGTTTGCTCGGCGCAGAAGCTTTCGCTGCCAATCATCCTCTGATGGAACAGGTGTCCATAATAGTAAATATTGAATCACGCGGTACATCAGGTACAAGTGCCATGTTCGAAACAGGGCCAGATAATGACGCGCTCCTTGATATTTATCAGAGTGCCGTATCACACCCTGTCGCAAACTCAATGACTTACGAAGTTTATAAACGTATGCCAAACGACACTGATTATTCGGTGTTTAAACGGCTTAACATTCCGGGCTTCAATTTCGCGTCCAGCGCATCGGGGTCTCGCTACCATTCAGTACTTGATGATCTAGACCATGTAAACCAAAGCACACTGCAGCACCACGGTGACAATGGCCTAAATATGGTTCGCGCATTAGGCAATATGGACTTAACCAACCTCAACGAACGTTCCGGTGACGCAACCTACTTCGACTTTTACAGCATCTTTTTAGTGAAATGGCCGTCGAGCTTCAATGGGCCGCTATCTATTCTGGGGCTCATCATAATATCAGGGCTGATTGCCCAAGGCGTCCGGGGGCAGACAATTAACGCCAAGACAACACTATGGTCGCTAGCTTTCATCATGCTTTGCGGCATTACTGTCCTTGGCTTTACGTTCCTGTTAAGCTTTCCTATCGGCCAATGGCTAGAACTACACCCAATTGACCATCCAAATTCTTGGCCGGGCCTAGTGGCAGTTATAGCAACAAGCTTTCTTGCAGCATTGACGGTCGCGCGTTTCAGTTACAACCGTACAAACCTACAGAGCCAAACACTAATTACCTGGCTATTCCTCGCCATCATATCTATCGCACTTTCCTATACGATAGGGGGCGTCACATACCTTACCCTAGCGCCATTACTGGCCTTTCTTATCGGCCTCAGCGTGGACTATTTTCAAAGTAAAAAAACAGAGAAAAATTTAAACTTTACCTTCAGCTCACATGCGGGTTTCTTCGTTGCGGCATATTTGGGCTTTTATCATTTCAAACTATTGGAACTGGTTTTCAACTTCGACAATAGTGCACTCAGAGCAGCCATGTTACTTGTCATGGTGTTTACGTTTGTGCCTATTGCACAAGCTTTTTACAGGCTCTCAGCAAACAGCTTTAAGGCCCACATAGCTATACTGGCTTTAATCATAATTATAGGCAGTGGCATTTCAATAAGTACACCGGGATTTACTCCTGAAAAACCTGAGCCCCTTAACATTGTCTATGTTGAAAATTCCGACACACAGGAGGCTTTTTATACATTAGAGCCCTACATTGCATGGATGACAGGCACGCCTACTGAACACTTTGAAACTATGGGCTTCCCAGACGAAAAGATAGAATACCCACTACATACACGCAATGGCAAAATGAGACCCCAACTGCCAAGTACATACCTAGCGTTAACCCCTCCACAGTTCGATATTGTTACAGATATCACATCAGACGGTGAACGCCATATTGTAGCCGAGCTTTCTACCGGACATGGTGGCCATGAACTGTACCTATACTTCAATGAAGGTGCCCCAATTCAATCAATCAGTATAAAGGGCGAAGTTCCGCTCGATCAAAACCGGCTTAAAAATGGTAGAATTAACATTGGCTTATCGGGCACACAGGAAGATACCTTCCGCGTGCGAATGACAGCGGCGGCAGATGTTCCTTTTACTCTACTTTTGATGGAAGAATCCAACATGCTTCCGGATACGGAAAACACGAAAGACCTCATCGCACGACGCCCTGCACAAACAAAAGCAAACCAGATGGGTGACAGAAGTATAGTATTCAAAAAAATTGAGTTTTAAAATCGAATTGAGCCTATTCAAAGGCTCAATTCTCTATCCAACCAGAACCTGCAAAATCAGGCTTCCTATGTGGCAGGTTCAGCAACATCTCTGCTAGAGAACCTAATCAATAAGGCGATTAGCCCATAGTTAAAGACGCCGTAAGCTATTGCAATAATGCTAAGTTCAGGCATGCCAAGCACAGAAGAACCCAAGAATATTGCGATCGGTGTATTCTGCACCCCTATTTCTACTGCAATTGTAAGGCGATTATGGAGGTCCTGCACAAAAATACGTGAAAGAAAATACCCTCCTAACACCACTGACACTGATAAAAATCCAGCAGATAGAATAATTGTACCGATTTCCTCAGTGATAAACTCACGCGCGTTATACATACTGAGTGCGATAATCATGAGGATAAGAACAAGGCTAAGCTTTTTAAGAGGCGGAATTGCTTTTTCTGCAAAGCTTGGCATTTTCACGCCGATGATCATACCAACAGCGACTGGCAAAGCAGTCATCATCAACAAACTTTTGAAAATATAAGCTGCAGGCACAGAAATGGCACCGGCCTCAACACCAAAATAATCAATCGCAAACGCCAGTAAAAGCGGGATTGAAAATAACGTAATCAAACTGGACGCAATAGTTAGTGACACAGAAAGCGCGACATTACCCCCAATCGAAAAAATTATTGCATTCGAGGTTGATCCTCCAGGACAAAGTGCAACCAGTATCAATCCCAGTATTATTGCTAATGGCACAGGCAAAATCATTGCTGCAACAAAAGCAACAAGCGGCAAGAAGATAAGTTGTCCGCCTAGCCCCACAATGAATGGTACAGGTTTTTGCGCAACAGCAGCAAGGTCTTCCCTCTTAAGGGAAAGGCCTAGGCCAAACATCACAAAAGCAATAACTGCGGGAAACACAAATGTGCTCGCCGCTTCTTTAATAAAATCGTCCATTAGCTTCCCCCACGGCGACAATACTTACAATTTACAAAGGCTGGTAATTTACAAAGGCTGGCCGCTCCCATTTCCCAATTAAGCCAGTCCCATAGTTCTGAGAGTGGAGTTTGCCACTCCCACCCCCTTTAGTCTACGACATGTTTACCGCCGCTCCAGCCTTTAGCCGCCAAATCACTGTGGCCAGCTTCCTTAGCCCCATCTTCAAGCTTGGTTCCCATACTGTCATTCCAGCGATTTAAGTATCCAAACAAGGAAATAACGCCCAAAATTTCTACAATCTGACCATCATCCCAATATTTATGAAGGTCGTCAGATATTTCCTGTGTAACCGCATTTGGTACACAAGACGCCGCTAGTGCAAACTCAAGGGCTGCTTTTTCGGCGTCTGAATAATGAGCGCTATCCCGGTATGACCAAATGTCATCAAATTTTTCGTCTGAAACACCGTAACGTTTGGCTGCAAGCGCTGTATGAGCCTGACAGTATTGGCAGCCTGCCGTAAGGCTGGCGATGTAACCAACTAGCCGCTTCAATTGACTAGAGACACCCCCTGAAGGGTCCATTACGGCCTTATTCAATTCAATAAATGCCTTAGCAATTGCTGGGCGCCGCTGCATTGTCAAAATGCTATTAGGGGCAAAACCCAGTGTTTCATTAAAAAACTTTGCCAACTCGGCAACTTCACCGACAGGTTCAACCGCAAGAGGCTCAACTAATCGCACCATAATGTATCCTTTCATACTCGTAAAAATACAGAACTAGGTGCGCTCATATGGTTTCACCGCATCCCTAGGTTCTGCTTCGGTCTCGCAATTTTTTCAGCAATCGGAAGAGTATCTCCTTTTCACCGGGTTCGAGTGCTTCTTCAAGAAAAACACCATACTCATCCATCAGGGGGTAGAGAACTTCACAGTAATCTGCTCCCTGCTTAGTAAGCCCAGCAAACTTGCCGCGCCCATCCTGCGCGTTTTGCAGCAGAACAATAAGATTTTTATCGGCCAGCACAGCCAGCGCACGCGCCACTGTTGCACGGTCAATGCCTGTGCGGTTCGCTATTTGGGACGGCGATATTGTGCCCTGCACCCCAATCATTGCCAGGACCCGGATATCGCGCTGCGACAAAGGGGCTAATGCCTCCAAATCAGGGTGCCCGTCCGTGTTAGCCCCCGTATGCACGACCATCTGAGTTCTTGCGAACCAGAAAGGGATATGGTCATCCAAACTAAAGTCGCCCTCATACATTGCGAGTTGCGCAATATCCGTAGCAGCATGAACAGCTGTACCGCCTGTTTTTTCCGCCTTCTCGTCTTTGGCCTGTGTCACAATATTGAACCCACCCAATTTTAGGCCCAGCATCCCTTCTTTTAGTGGCGAACAGGATTTTCTGAGCTTCTTAAATATAATTGAATTTGTCAATTATATTATATTGCACATTTTCATGCCTTACTATTGCACTCGTGAATGAATAATTCAAATCAGTTGGTTACTGGTATGAAAGGCGTATAAATATGCTTTCATACAAAATCAGAAAAACACCTTCCCACATAACAACTTGAATTCACCGATAATTTTACAAATAAAAAGGGCCCCAAATGGAGCCCTCATTAACCAATATATTACAGCGGCATCTATTCGGCAGCTTGTATCCTCTTACCTCTTTGATTTCCGGGATTGTGCCTTTTTATATTCAGTCCGAATAAACAGGTATAATCCAGTAATCCAAAGGCCCAACAAAAACACACCAACAGGCAAGAACACATAAAGTTTCATCCAGTCAGTAAAATATGAGCCATCATGGATAGATTCAATTACATCGGACCTACGCATAGCAACTTGCAAAACCTCTGCTGTATAAAGGTCAACCTGCACCTCCATACCACTACCGGAAATAAATTTTGCAATACCTTTATCCGGCTTGATGTCAGCGCGGTCCAGATCAGACCACTGATTAACATCTAACCCACCTTTCGTAACCGCAGCTTCAAATAGCTCACTGAGGGCCAGCGATGGCATACCTTCACCAGCACTTCGCTGAGAAGGTGGCTGGATCCAATCGAACTCCTTTTTCACCATTAAAAGAATACCCGCACCAATCATGATTACGAGTGGCAACGCAGATATGATCGCCCCCCAATAGTGGATATCTCGCATCAATTTGTGCGTTTTCACGGAATCACCCTCATCACTAACAACAGTTACAGTATTCAGCAGGGACCAAAAGCACCCAACTTAAGCGGATCGCACCGTATAATAGGCCAAACCATCAAGTCGATCAAAAAAAGACGAAATGTGCTTTCCGCGCGATAGAATAAAGTAAATATCGCCTAAAAATACACTTTCCAAGCTAACTAAGCACCGGGCTTAAAGCATAAAGATAAGGCGCATGCCAAATGCATCAATCTGGTCAGAGCCACCAATGAGATGGCTGATAGAAGCTCTACTATAGTTTGTAAGCAAGCGCACATGCTCAGTAGGTTGCCAATTCAGCCCGAAAACCAGCGACTTCTGCAATCCACCATTCAATGTATCCATGGTCAATGATCCTGCTGATAAGTCAATAATATCATAGCGCGTAGAAACCTGCCAAAGACCAATCCCACCAGCACTTACCGGATTGGAAACTGGCGCTTTACCAAAAGCACCCCGCTTAAAATCAAACTTGGTTTCTTCACCTGTAATATTATAACCAAGCTCAATATAAGCGCCCGAGAGCGCATCTTTCTGATTAGGTGAAATAGCCGACTGTGCTCGCAAAAAAGCTAGCTCCGTAACACCGTAGAAAGCACCGCGCTGAAAGGCGATTTCCCCCGCCACCATGGTGTCAGATGTACCGCCCAAATATTTAAACTGTTTACCAATAGCAAACGTATAAGGCTTATCACTATAGCTAATAGCCGAAGGTTCCCTCCCACGGTAACGGGCAGAGGCACCAAAAAACCAATTTGTGTCGCCTGATGACAGCCCTAAATAGCCACGTGCTGCTACTGTCCAATCAGATGCACCAATTGTCTCATTGATATCACCTTTGAAAACACCTGCCGTCCAACCCCAGTTGTCGCCGTTTGAAGCCGCGCGTAAACCAAACTTACGTGCTCCACCGAAGGCGCGCCTTAATGAAGGCCGTTCCATGAAATTTTTTGAAGTACCAGAAATGTGCCAATTGAAAAAGTTCGGTACCTTTGAGTTTCCGAGCGTATAACGAACCTTCCCAATAGGCACTTCCAAATAGACATCTTTGAATTTGATATCATCTTCATTAACTGCGGCATGGACTTTTACGCTAAAACGCTTACCAAAATTGACCTTCGCGCCGACATCGACAACATCAAAATCCAGCTCATTGAATTTAATCTCATCGCTTTTATTACTGCCGCTTGACCAATTGAAAGTCGCACGGCCAATTGGCTTAACACTTATGTCAGAAGTGTCTGCTGCGACTGCCACAGCAAAAAACATGGTACACAAAGCACTTGGTAAAACTATAGCAGCGTATTTCATCATGAACCAATTTCAGCCTGAACAAATTACTGATGCTGTAAAAACACCAACATGACCTCTTACTGCAATAGCTTATTGGTTTAAATATTAAAAAATCTGTTCTCTTACCTTACATACCTCCACTGCGAACCATACAGTCTAGTGCGCGGCTTCCTTCTCCATCCGATCTGTTTGCCCCGTATCGAGTGGTGGCAGTACCGCAGGACATGCTTTTCCGCTATTTTTTCCAGATGTTTTAAGGTCTAGATAAGTCGCTGTTGCAAAAGAGGTAAAGCCTGGAACGTCGCCAATTTTTATACTATCGGCCACATGTGGCATCTCCACAAACATTGCATAATCTTGCCCCGACACCAATGTTCCAACCGGCACAGTCACTTCTGTCGTGCGGTACGTTAAGTAGTTTTCTTCCTTGAAAGGTAATCCGGTATGAAACACCCGGTTTCCGAAACAGTCCTGAAACACAACAAAGATCATATCATCAACGATATGCTTCGGGTCGGCGCGACCATTCGAATATGGGCTCCAACTCACCCTTAACGGCAGCATGGGGTCCACCGCATCGGGCCGAATAGCCGCGCCACCCTGTTCAAAATAAATAGTGACTGGAGCAGGAATATCCGTCTTTCCGTTAGGCCCCGCAAGTGACAAGGTAGCCCCCTTCACTTGTGCAGACGGTGTCACAATATCAAAACGGTAGGGACCATTTGCATGTTCAGCATCCACTTCAGCCACTGACCCGAAGTGCCCACCTTCGTAATAATATGTATTCCCCCGGTCAACATACGGTAAGTTACGCCCATCGCTAACCCGTGTCAGTTTGGCAGATGTTATGGAACCACCCTCTTTTGGAAATAGCTCCGAAAAGAAATGAAAATTAAGCAGTTTCAGCTTACCTTCAACATCTTGTGCATAGTTACTTGATTTCACGAGTACAAAGAAGTTCAAATCATCATTTTCTGCCGCACTAACAGTTGCGCTCAGCGTTAAGCCCACACCGAACAGGCTGCCTGCGATCAATCCCGTTAAACCTTTAAACATAGGTTCACTTCCCTCTTAAGCGCCCCTTACTGTGCTGCACATGCAGAGCTTGGCACACCTGTCGTCGTAAATTTGGCACTCGTTACCGTTGGATAAGTCGCAAGCTTATAGATACCGCCCTCACCCACACCGGTGTCGACAAGTTCCGCGTGCTCAATGATGATATTATACCAAGAACCTGCCTTCAGCCGGTCTGCGGGAATACGAAAACTATTATCTGCATATGTAAGTGCAGGGATCGGGTCAAATGGCAATTGGCTACGAGCAAAAGAGTTACCATTGCAATCACTCGAAATCGCAAAAATCAAATCGTCAGCAACTCCTTTAGAGTCCTGCTTTCCTCGGCTGAAAGGG
Organism: uncultured Kordiimonadaceae bacterium; assembly: GCA_963976155.1. Lineage (GTDB taxonomy): Bacteria > Pseudomonadota > Alphaproteobacteria > Sphingomonadales > Kordiimonadaceae > Kordiimonas. The sequence continues at coordinate 25,398 of CAXBKT010000015.1, forward strand.
CTCCAGCGCACAATAACATCGTGATTAGGATCAAGCGCGTCTTGCTTCGCTAATTTGCCTTGCTGATAAAAATAGACATGCACAGGGTTAGTGAATTGGCGATTAGCTTCAGCGGAGCGCAAGCTAACTGTTTCCCTGTATTTTTTGCCTGACACCGTCTCAAACTCGAAAGTATAGTCACCATCTTTATAAACCGCTTCTAATGCAGCTTCACTTTCAAAGTCTTGGCGCTTCACCTTCCAAACATGACCACCATCCATAAACTCAAGTTGCATGGTCGTACTGCCATCCGGCATCGATAGAGTGCCTGATTTTACACCACCACCTGACTTAAGAAATATTTCCCCAAACAAGTAATGACGCACATGACTAAGGGTCCCGTCAGGGGCTTGCGCATAAAGCGGTGTTTTCCCCACAACTAAAAAAGAAACATCCTTATCCGCTTCCGCAAAGCAACCAATAGTTACCGCCAAAGATAAAAATAAACGCACGATGATTTTCATTCTGTCCTCCCCATGAGAAAAGCTTTAAAAAAATGGGCGGCTTTCACCGCCCTAGTGGAAGCAATCGTTAGTTAAATTTAGCCGTTAAACGCAAACCATATACTTGATGACTTGGCACTAACCCAATACCATTCGCGAACCCGAAGTCATAACTTGAGGTATAATAGTCCTGATCGAAAGCATTCTTTGTATAGGCTTTCACAAGATATTTCTCGCTTTCAAAACCAACGCTGAAATTCCAGTAATTATATGAAGGCACCTGGAAGAACTTACTTCCGCCGGGCTGCGAAAACTTGTGAATATTTTCCACTCTGGAAAATAGTTCACTGACATAATGCCATTCACCGCGCAGATACGCGGTCCAGTCGCTATTCACCTCAAAACTGTATTCAGCGGTAATATTTGCTGTCCATTCTGGTGCCCGAGGTAGTACCTTACCCGACATATCAACTTCATCACCACCAATCACTGCATCTTCGTATTTGTCAAATGAGGCGTCCGTATAGCCAAGGCCCGTTGAGACTTCAAACCCCTCTGCAACCAACGCAGTCAACTCAAATTCAAAGCCCTTACTCGTTGCGGAAGCCGCATTATTGGTAAAAGATGTACTGGTTAGCGTGCCATCATCATTTGCGTATATGAAAGCAGACGAGACCTGCACATTACTCCAATCGATGTAAAAAGCCGATAAGTTCAGTCGTGCGCGCCCTTCTGCAAAGTCGCCTTTCAAACCCACTTCATAGTTCCACAGGCTTTCATCTTCAAAACGATTAGTCGGCACATTATCGCGGAACTGCAAACCACCAGATTTCCAGCCTTTAGCAGCTGTAGCATACAGGTTAACATCGTCAGAAACCGCATATGTTAGAGCAATACGAGGTGAGAAATCACTGAAGGTAACTTCCCCCGCACCTGCAACAGTTCCATCATCCTCGGTATCTGTCAGTGACACTTTATCATGCGAATAGCGCCCCCCTAAAGTCACACTAAAAGCATCACTGACATCATATGTACCTTCAACAAAAGCGGCGAATGTGGTTGTGCTTTCGTCCGCCCCGCCTTCCTCAAGGACAAAATGCGGCGGCAGGAACGGCGCTAGAGAGTTATCGCCACCGAGTGCGATTTTTTCAATCTCGCTGCGTTTATCCTTTCCGTAAATTCCACCAACGATCCAGTGAAACCGCTGTCCGTTATCATTTGACTGCAAACGGATCTCTTCACTAAAACTCGAATAATCTACGTCCTCGAAAGGCTCAACCAAAAAGTCCACGCTCGAAAAATCAAGCTCGCCCTCACGGAAAAAATCAACGGTGCTGTAGCCTGTTACACTCGTAAAACTTACATCACCAAAATCATGCTCAATACGTGCATTCGCTAGCCAATAGTCTGTTTTAATTTTAAGAGGATTATCGTGACTAAATCTAGTCCTCTGATCAGGGTAAAATCCGACATCGGCATCAACCGGACAAGCAATACAAAAGCCATTAAGAAAATCCACTTCGCCTGTATTGATAAGTGATAGGTCCTCTTGGTTTTCAACGGTACGATTAACCGTCAGATCAATTGTTGTGGCGTCAGAGGGTAACATACGAGCGGAAATACGGAGGTTTTTATAGTCATAGCCATTCCCTCCTTTTTCATGGTCAGGATGCACATTATTCAAAAAGCCATCACTGCTACTGAAGTACATAGACCCCCGCACCATGAATTTACCTTCAACAATTTCACTATTTACAATCCCGGTAAGGTCCCAAGTTTCGTTGTTTGAGTATCCAGCCTGAACTTCGCCGTAAGTGCCGGCTTCTGGTTTTTTCGATACGATACTCATCACACCACCCGAGGCGTTACGACCATAAAAAGTACCTTGAGGCCCTCGAAGTATCTCAATGCGCTCAACATCTACCAGATGCGGGTTCAATATACCGTTTGTCGTGCTCACTTCATCAAAATACACACCGAACGAGGAAGCATTTCCTCCAATGTTACTGATCCCCCGGATGGCGAGCGAAAGACTGCTGCCTGAAACAAGCCCGCTACGGCTAGCACCATCAGTGATAAATAAATTAGGGGTCTTGGCGAAATAATCCTCAATTGAGGTAATGTTTGCCTTTTCTATCGCAGTTGCAGTAAAGGCTGTCATGCTGATTGGCACGTCCATCACACTTTGTGCGCGGCGCTGTGCGGTAACTGTCACTTCCTCAAGAGCAATAACTTCATTGTCCTGCGCCAAAACCACATGACTTGATACTGCTGCCAGAATTGCTACTCCAGAGGTTGTCGTAAGGATACGGCGCAACACGCCGCGACTGGTTCCATCCTTGATACTTCCACTCAACATGTCTCTCTCCCCTTACACTCATTATGATTAGCGATTTATTTCCAAATTTATTACCATTTGCAATTTATAATTCACATGTATCATCAAGTTATAGGGTGAGCAATAATTATCTTGTATATACAAGTATGATCAAGATAATTTTCAAAAAAATTATTGTAAATCAATTACCTAATAGACAATAAAATTTATGATTATTACGTTGAAACCTACATTTTTGGTATATTTGAACATCTAAGCCTAAATAAAAAAAGAGACTCGGCCATTAAAAAGCCCGCTCTTTGAGCGGGCTTTAGCAAACCTTCACCTAGTTAAAAGGTTAAAGCGTAGCAAGAGCAATCTCCAGCTCTTTCCCGTCTTCATCAGACAGCGCCGCATCGATCAAGTCTTGCAAGACCCCAGCTGCATCATACCGTTTTTCCAGTAAACGATAAGCGTCAAGAATTGCACTAAAATTCCGCAATCCACGCGCATGCGTACTACCGTAACCCTTTACTAAGCGCTGACAGCTCACGATCACACACCCCTGTTCATACTCATTCTTTGCAGCACGGTGAATTTCAGACAACCAAGCCTCAATCCGCACAGTTTCAAGAGCATACCGATAGCTACCGCGCCGAAAAGGGCGTAACGCAGCAACGCTGTATAAAAGTATAAACCCAAAAAGCTTATCAGTTTTTACAAAACGACCTTTCTTAAAAAAGCGGCCTAGAAAGCTTTTCAGTCCATCTCGTTGCATAATGAAACAACCTAACGCATTTGGCAGCAGGTCACAAATTTCTTCGATACGGGGGTGCAGGTATTCAGTAGTTTCAATAATCTGCCCGGCCTGTGCTTTGACTTCTTCACGCACCCGTTCAGCTCTGCTTCCTCGTGTTTTCAAGTCAGCAACCCTAATTGTGTCTTCAAAGGACATAGCAAGCGCCAGGTAACGCGCGGTTTCAGACGTAAGCCGCCAATCTTTCTTCACCCCGACCAAACGCTTATCGAGTGCCGCGACCTTTCGCATGCGCTCAAGATATAATTCACCATATCGCAGGTCTTGAAAATCCACCACGCGCTTCAACCCTTCCCGGAGCATCACGTGTGTTTCAACAGGGAAATGAACGGACAATTGATCAAGAAGCGGTTTCACCGCAGGGGCAACATTATCTGGAGCGCTCGTTTCAGCAACACTAGCCACATTAGTATTTTGCTTCTGCGCATTTTCGAAACCCGCAGTAAACCCAGCTAAGTTAGTTTCTACGGCACGACCTGCATGCTTAATCACATCTTCAAAAGCTTCCCGCATAATCGGTAGTGCACCAGACCCAGCAAGCGCACCAAACATCACAGCACTGATAATGGTACCATTCGCCTTAGCCAGCTCTTCCATATCAAAATGCACAAAATGCTTAGCAGAAGCCTCAGCGGCTTCAAGTACAGGAGCGCTTGCTTTACGCCCATCTGCCATCGCCATTTTTTCATCAATCGCATAAACACGGTGAGACGACGCAATTAAGGTGGTTTTATCAGGTGTTACAAATCCACGAGATACAGAACGCCCTGCCTCCATCAATTCGGAAGCTATTACAATATCAACATCACCCCCCACTGGCATAAGGGCCATGACAGGTTTTTGTTTTGCTTTATGGGCAACATGGTTGGGGAATATTTCAATATAATAAACTGTCGCGCCTGTGCGCTGGGCAACACCAGCAATAAAAGTATACTGGGCTGTATAACCTGCTCTTTCAGCTGTTTCGACCACCCAATCGGCAAGCACACCGCCGCCTTGGCCGCCGAGCGCGTGAATTGCAATAGTGGTTGGGCGAACATGGCTCACGTCATCAAACTCCAAACGAATATTTTGCTCGGCGCTTTGCAGCACGTCGCTGTAAAGCACCTATCACTGTACTGCGCACAGATGCCTTCACTCGGTCCCACCATGTGGCATTAAAGACCAATTCAGCTTTGTAAAAGGAAGGACATAATACAGCCGCATGGCTTACCTCACCGCAGTGACCACACCCAACACAATCATTATTCACATGGGCAATTGGATCATCCTTCAGCGGATCAGGGTTATCTTTAATTGTTAGGGATGGACAGCCCGACAAGCGAATACAACTGTGGTCCCCAGTACATGTATCTGGGTCCACACCAAAGCGTGTTTTCACAACACGCTTCCCACCTTTTATATGGGCAGCGATTTGCGGCTTAATCCGACGCTGTTTATTCAACATACATTCAGATTCTGCAACAATAACCTTTGGCCCTTTGATCTTTGTCGTCAATGCCTCTTGCAAAGTATCGCGTACTGTCGTCAGGTCGTATGTTGTCACTGTCCGTAACCATTTCACCCCCATACCTTGGATGGCATGCTGGATAGAATGATTAGTGCTTTTGGTTTTATTGAACGCCCGGGATGACAAAATATCTTGTCCCCCTGTCGCGGCTGAATACCCGTTATCAATAACGACCAATACATTATCATTGTTATTGAAAACCGCGTTTCCTACGCCGCTAGTCAAACCATTATGCCAAAAACCACCATCGCCCATAACACTGATAGTACGTTTATCAGATTCAGCATTAAAAGCAGAAGCTCCAGCCCAGCCAAGGCCGTAACCCATGGTGGTGTTACCAATATTGAAAGGGGGCAATATAGAAAACAAATGACAGCCAATATCTGCACTGACATGGAAAGGACCCATGTCTTTTTCTATTAGTTTCATCGCTGTAAATACTGGCCGTTCAGGGCATCCCGTACATAACCCAGCCGGGCGTGTAGGAAGGGCATCAGCAAGGTCTGGCACATTCGAGCCCACAACCGGAGCAATAGGGGAGACAGCTCTTCCAGCCTCCCCATCGCCCGCCGCTATCGCAGCAGCTCCCTGACTATATTTTTCTTTAAAATTCACGATCCCATCGCGAAGGACTTGACCTGTGTATTCACCTGCTTGCGGCAATATTTCCTTGCCCCACACACGTGTCTGCAAGTCAGCACGGCGCAAAATAGTGTTTATCGAATGCTCAATATATTCCGGCTGACCTTCTTCAAGCATCAGTACCGCTTTTTTATCAGCACAGAAGCCTGTAATCTCACTATCCACAAGCGGATAGGTAACATTCATCACGTAAATCGGGATATCAGTATTACCGTAACAATCAGACAGGCCCTCAAGCTCTAGGGCTCTAATAAGGGTATTATAGAGGCCACCCTGGACAATGATCCCCACATCACCCAAATGCCCGCCCATAAACTCATTAAGTTTATGTTTTTTAATAAACTCGACCGCAGCAGGCATGCGCTCATTTATTTTTTCATGCTCATGCTGATAATTCGCTGGTGGTAACACAATCCGGCTTAGATCTCGTTCAGGGTTTTCCATCGCATCTCGCAAACCGAACTCTGGTTTAACATTATCTTTTGCTGTGAATTGACCGTAAACATGACAAGCTCGTATCCGTAGCTCCAGCATCACAGGTGTATTGGACGCCTCAGAAAGCTGAAAACCTTTTTCAACCATATCCACAATCGACGGCAAGTTTGGCCGCGGATCCAACAGCCACATCTGGGATTTCATCGCAAACGCATGCGTACGTTCCTGCATAATAGAGGAACCTTCGCCGTAGTCTTCACCCACGATAACAAGAGCGCCGCCCTTAACACCACCAGAAGCTACATTCGCAAGTGCGTCTGACGCCACGTTTGTACCAACGGTAGATTTCCATGCAACAGCACCGCGCAGAGGATAGTTGACTGAGGCCGCAAGCATCGCAGCAGCGGTCGCCTCTGATGCGCTAGCCTCAAAATGCACGCCAAGCTCGCCCATAATATCTTGTGCATCAGCGAGCACGTCCATTAAATGCGATATAGGTGAACCCTGGTAGCCCCCGACATAGGAAACACCCGATTGCAAAAGCGCCTTCGTGACAGCGAGAATGCCTTCACCTCGGAACTCTTCGCCGCTACCTGCCCTAAGTTTCAGGACTTCTTTTGCGAATGAACGTTCAGCCACCTGACAAACCCGCCTTACTTACCAGAGACCAAAGCAAACACACGCAGTGGACTACCGGAGCCTTCTTCAATTTTAAGAGGGGCCGCGACAATCAGCGCGCCTGTCGCAGGCAGTTTATCAAGATTAGTCATGCACTGAAGGCCATACTTTCCTGCCCCGTGCATATAATGGTGGCAAGGATACTGTGGCTCAAAATTAAATGCCTGCCCCGCGTCTGTACCAATACATTCAGTACCAAAGCCAAGCACATCTCGCTCATTGATCATCCAAAGCACAGCTTCTGCGTCAGGCCCCGGTGAATGTGCACCGTCTTCCTGCATATTGGTGTAATTATTAGGGTCCGCGACATGCCGCCAATCTGAACGCATAAACACCCAAGCACCCGCTGGAATGCGCCCATGTTTTGCTTCCCATGCTTCCAGCACATCTTTTGTAAGAATAAAGCCTTTATCGGCAGCAACCGCAGCACTGCAATCCACGACACAAACAGGAGCGATAAAGTCTTTGGTCGGCAAAGTATCTACAGAGCCATTTTCAACGTCCTTACCAGTTACCCAATGAATAGGTGCGTCAAAGTGCGTCCCAGAATGTTCGCAAACTGAAAAATTACTCCAGTACCAGCCTGGACCATTCTCATCATACCTAGAAATAACCTCAGATTTGAATCCCCACGCCTGCCCAAACTCTGGAGGCAACTGAATGGTTGGGAAATCTGGAGTGAGCGTCTCAGTAAGATCGACAACCTCAACTCCCGCACTTTGAATAGAGCTCGAAAGAGCCTCCAACACATTATTTCCCGACATTTTTCTCTCCCAAACCACTATCAGTGCTATAGGTTAAGCCACTATTGTAGCCCTACCTGTGCGTTCTTGTTTTCGACAATACTCAAAATTATTACTATTTTCAAATGATTTTACAAATATATTAATAATGCTACAATAAGATATGTTCATCATTCAGAATGGTACATTTTTGCCTTCGTTCTTTCAAAAATGTAAAAAACCGTTAAAAAGACTTATAACACTTGCACAAGCTGCGTACCGGATTGCGATATATGACCAAAAAAACAGATGCTACACTACGCTATAATGACCCGGCCAACCCCGCATTTAAGCTCGAAGAATACCCCTTCTATCTTATGACCCGCACTATGGGCGAATATTACGGTATTCTGGAGCAAGTCCTCAAAACCGTTGGTGTTGATCAACCTCGCTGGCGGGCTCTTATGATCCTTGGTGAACAAAACCCTTGCCGCATTGGTGACATTGCTCGCCGGTCTGTGATTAAACTCTCCACTATGACCCGTATTATTCAGCGTATGCAAAAAGAAGGTCTTGTTACTTCGGCACCCAATCCGGACGACAACCGCGTTATCGAAGTACATCTTACTGACACCGGTGCTGAAAAACTTGCAAAAGTTAAATCTGTTGCCAGTAAAGTATTCCAGAAAGCTATCGACGGCGTAGATGAAGAACATCACACTCAGCTGATTGAAACACTACATGTGCTTTACGATAACTTACGCAAGTCCCCTTACGAGTAACCTTTCTCTAGGCTAACAACTCCTTGTTATCTTTCAAGCCGCTGACAACAGCGGCTATATCATCTTCATTGTTATAAAAATGCGCTGATACTCTTAGGTTTCCATCCCTGCAGGACGTCACGATATCTCGCTTTGCAAGCCGAGAAACCAATTCATATTCATCTATAGTTTTAACGGCAACCATAGCACCGTGAGCATCAGAGTTAATTGGGCTCGCTAGTGCGCCCCCCATCTCCAGTACTGCATCCTTCAAAATCGCATTCAGTGCCAAAACATGCTGCCGAGTTTCAGCAACTCCAGCATTCAGTAGCAACCTAAGGCCAGCCTCCGCTGCATAAAGGTTAGGAACTGGCGGCGTTCCCTGCTCAAACCGGCGTGCGTTTGGTGCAGGCTCATTGGCGTGTATTTTCATGGCATGGATATCGGCTTGAGCAAACCAACCAGTCTGAGTAGGTGTTAGCTGCTGATGCAAACTTTCCTTCACATAAAGGAAACCAACACCACCACTCGCGAGTAAATATTTTAGCGCACCGCCAACTAGAAAATCAACATCAAGCTTTTCAACATCAACGGGCAAAGTTCCTAGCCCTTGATAAGCATCAACCAGCACCATTGCCCCAGCTTTTCGAGCAATATCAACAATAGCTCGGATATCAGTTAGGGCCCCATTACGGTAACAAACGAGAGGAACAGCGACGAGCAAAGTCTCTTCATCTACAAGGCTGGCAAAGTGCTGTAGATCAAGCACACCGCCTTGCTCTCGTGCGTGCACTACTTGTGCGCCACGAGCGCTTTGCGCGTGCCAAATTTGCGCTTCAGTTGGGAAAGCGAGATCCGTTGTTACAATCTTGTTGCGTACACCCGAAAAATCAAGGCTACTCGCGACACTAGTCATCGCTGCAGACGCTGATGTTGTTACCGCGATTTCATCGCTGTCTGCACAAACGAGTTCTGCAAACAACCCACGAACCCGTTCATGACGGTCAACCCAACCCATCCAATCAGCGCCCTTAGTATGCCTGTCGCTCAAATATTCATGGTAAGCTGCTTCGACCTGTACCGACAGTGCTCCGTACGAGCAGCTATTGATATAGGCTGTCTTTTCAAAGATCGGAAAAAATTTACGATACTGTTCCATGTCAGCGTTACTCTTTCACTTTATTTTGGACAAAGCCTTAATTTGAAAAGGCTATCAATAAGATGGCGGCGGGCACAATGATGCGCAGGCTCCAACCCCATAGTTGCTCAATGGCTGGCGGCAAACCCATAGTGCCTCTAATCTTTTTGCAAATAACCCAACCCGTAAAGAGTGCAATCAGTAAACCATTCAGGGGTAGCAACACGCTCGCGATAGCAAAATCAAGGCTATCAAAAATTCCTTTTCCGGCAAACCCCGGCACGAAATCAAGCGGTTTCACATCCTGCCAAATATTGAAAGACAACAGCGCCAAGATACCAACGAGCCACGCACAAAAGCCAACAACAATAGTTGCTTTTTTGCGTGTCATGCCAGGCTTCTCTTCAGCCCAAGCGATTACGGGCTCCATCGTGCCAATGCCTGTCGTGAAAGCGGCAAAGAAAAGTAGCATGAAAAAGAGTCCCCCAACCACAGCACCGCCGGCCATTTGTCCAAAGGCTGTAGGCAGTGTCACAAACATAAGCCCTGGGCCACTAGAAGGATCCAAGCCTTCAGCAAATACGAAGGGAAAAATCACGAGCCCTGCAAGCAGCGCTACCGCAGTATCCATGACACATATGATACCAACTGAGCGCACGAGCGAAACACCGCCCGGCACATACGAGCCATACGTAATCATGATGCCGACACCGATCGCGAGCGAGAAAAATGCCTGACCTGCGGCCATTACAACTGTTTGGCCTGTTACTTTTGAAAAGTCCGGTTGAAAAAGAAACTCCGCGGCGGCGGCCATATCAGCATTAAAAGCCGCATATAACACAAGCCCAATCAAAAGCGTAAAGAGCGCAGGCATCAATACCTTGGAAAGCTTCTCAATGCCACCTTGTACACCGCGCACCAATACCAGCATAACACCAAGCATAAAGACGCTGTGGGCAGCAAGCAGTCGAACAGGGTCACTAAGCATATCAGTAAATCGCGTAGAAGCCGCCTCGCCAGAAGGGCTGCCGGCTTCGCCCATCAGCGCAGAAAACGAAAAATCTACAACCCAGCCACCAGCAACACTGTAATATCCAATACCAACAAAGGGGATAAGTACACTCAGAAAACCAACAGCTCGCCACGCTGGATGCGCCTCGCCGTTCGCCGTTAACCGACGCATAGTTAGTAGTGCGCTACCACCACCTTCTCGACCTAACACCAGTTCAGCAAGCATAATGGGCACGCCAATCACCAGCACACAGCCAATATAAATGAGGACAAAAGCACCACCACCATTTTCGCCAGCAAGAAAAGGGAAACGCCAAAGGTTCCCTAATCCAACAGCAGCTCCGGCTGCGGCCAAGACAAACCCCATGCCAGAAGACCAAGTACGTCCTTCAATGTTCGCCATAATATTATGCTCCCCAGCCGTTAATGATTAGTGGCCTCTGGCTCTATCTTAATAATTAATCGCAGGACTACCAGCAGGATAAAACACACCCATCAGACGCATGCCACTTTCTGAAGTACATTCAAGCGAATGCCCCTGCCTGTGCGGCAAAAAGATAATATCCCCCGGCTTCACCGGCGCACGTAGTTCACCAGTCCACATCATGCCCTCACCTGAAAGGATAACGATTGCTTCCTCATAAAGATGCCGGTGCATCGCCGCACGGGATTTTGGTACTTCCCCCACAAACTGGGTAACCTCACGCGACCCTACTTCACTGTCTACCATCACCTGATAGAACCGATCTGCCATCATCTGTGCTTTGGCTGGATCAATTGCCACACATCGTTTTGGCTGACGGGCATCAAACGTACCCGTCGGGGCATCTGGCCATTCTACAGCATCTACTTCAGGGCAGACCGCCGCGATGATTGTCATATTTGTTTCGGACTCGAATCGAAAACATTCGCTCGCTTTGATATAAACACCAACTTCAGGCGTAACATCAAACAGCTGCCCTTCAATATTTACCCGTCCTTCTCCCTTCGTGACAAAGAGAACAGTATCTGAGGCAGACCGCCTTTGCCACGGTGAAACCCCGACTTCCGCATCAAAACTTACCGCGCTCAAATGTTCTGCGCCGTCTGCAGACGAAATCAGCGATTGCACTGATAGAGTTCCGTGTCTTTCAGCGGAAGCGGGGTCACGGGAGAGAACATAAGCGCCACCGTCAAGTAATGCCTTACCAAATGCACCGCCATCACGAGGGGCTTCTCCCGCGCCAGCCATGAGCGCAATTTCTTCGTCGCTTGCATCCGCGTAAGTGTCATCAAGATTATTATGAGCACCGTCGCAATAAGGACCAGACCGAGTTTGTTTACATGCGCAGAGAAGAACACTTTCGTCAGCTTCTGCCTTGAATATCAACGGCTCCATACCTGTACCTTTATGGGCACCATCACAGAAAGGCTGCTTCTGGCTAAGGCCGCAAGTGCACCACATATATCGGCGGCCCTTTTTAAGGGTAACAAGACATGGCTTTTTTGCCGCAACAACAGGTTCAGATAGCTGAGTAATCGCATCGCTAGTCATGACAGTTTTATCCCTAAGCATTACAAATAGTAGGGGCTAGTCCATAGACTGGCCCTGCTGTTTTTGTATGCGGAAATAGATAATTTTCCGCATAGTACCCATCTAGAAATTTCGAGTAAGTGAAATTCCTATCGTCCGTGGACGAACCGTAACATAAGCAAGCGGATCCTGCGTACCATTGATGGCATCAATTTGTGCCCTCGTATCAAACAAGTTTTTCGCAAACAGCGAAACGTTCCAATCCTCATTCTCCACACCTACACGCACATTCATAAGCGCATAGCCATCAAGTTCTACATCAAGCGGGTTGTTTGGATTAAACTCGGTATTTGCACTACCGCGCCACAAAAGATCCCCGCGCATAACCAGTTCAAAGTTTTCAGAAACGGGTGTGCGGTAAGTTGCTGAGGCACTGCCTTGAAACTTCGGCACATTCGGCATATGCTGGCCGTCTAAAGCGCGGCTATCTGGGTCCCCTAAATCGGGAGCATCCTCTGTTAACTTTGCACTCTGGTAAGACATGCCAAGAGATACTTCAAACTCACTTGAAAGCTGCGCAGCGAGTTCAAGTTCAACACCGTCAACTTTAGCTTTACCCGCATTAGTTAAGAAGGTGAAAGCACCTGTGGCATCACGCGACAACACTTGCATATCCGTCCAGCGGAGTGAATAAATAGACGCATTAAAGTTCACTCGGCCATCTGCCAGCGTGGACTTCATGCCAAGCTCATAGTTCCAAAGCGAGTCTGAATTATAAGACGGTAACAATTGGATTTCGCTCGAAATACTCGGGCGGTTCACACCACCAACACGGAAACCCTGTGCTGCAGTTGCGTAAAACAGCAGGTCATCTGTTGGGCGGTAAGAAGCGTTAAACTTGAAAGTAGTTTTACTTTCAGAGGTTTCCTGCCCCACGGCATCTCTAACAAAATCATCAGAGAAACCCGCAAACGGATGCGTAGTACGATCCGAAGAATTACGTGTTGAATCATAATAACGTGCACCAACCAACAGCTGGAACTGGTCAGAAAAATCATATGTAAGTTCACCAAACACAGCTTTCTGCGTCAGGCTATAATCACTTACCCGCCCAAAGAAAGTATCACCAGAACCGATAAGCGCGTCATCCTCATTGCGTTCACTGAATGCCGATTTTGCGAGGCCGTCATCATCTGTCGCAATCACTTGCACTTCAAAGTCTTGCTTCTCCTCGCCGTAGAAACCGCCCACAACGAAATTAAATGGCCCTGCAAGGCTTGAAGCATAACGAATTTCACTGGACCAAATACTGCGCTCTTGCGGCTGCAACGTAACGCCTGGAATAGGCACACCAAAGAAAAAGAGAATTGGAGAGCTATCAAAAGCAAAATCGATATTGCGTTTATAATAATTGGTTGTCGCCGTCAGGCTACCTGTTTCACCAACATATTCAGCGGTCAGACCAAGGGTATAAAGGTCTTCCTTCCACAGGCTTTGTGTAAGGTCAGTATTCACAAGGTCGCCGCCCGGAACCGGGGCGAAGCCGTTATCAGCATCGCCAAAAGACATAGTACCCGCAGGTGTATAACGTGATGAACCATCAGAATCTGTCTTCTGATACGTACCGCTAGCCGTTAAGGTCAATTCATCTGTTGCCCACATACGCAGGTGCGTGCGAAGACCATATGTTTCGTTCGTATTCACATCCTCAAGTGCGCCAGAGGGTATACGGTTTGCATCAATAAAGCCGCTTTGATCTTCAAGCCATGCAACAGTACGCATCGCCAGCTTATTCTCTACAATCGGCAAATTCACCATGCCGTTAATGTTATAGTTTGCACCACCTTTTTTAGTTTGAGAAAGCTCACCAGAAACATAGCCCTCAACCATATCGCCCTTAGGCTTATTGGTGACAAAACGAATAGTACCACTCATGGAACTAGCGCCGTAAAGTGTACCCTGCGGGCCTTTTAGCACTTCGACACGCTCTAGATCATACAGCCTAATGTCTGCATTACGGCCGCCGCCATCCTCAGCGTTCGATGCTGTAAGAATACCTTCATCATAATAAACACCAACTGTAGACGCACCAGAGGAATTCACACCGCGGATAATGTATTTTTTGTCACCCGGTCCTAAGTCTTCGAACTGAAGGCTTGGCACCTTGCCCGCAATATCAATAAATTCTGTCGCACCTGCAGCCTTCAGGTCAGAACCATTAAGTGCCTGAATTGCAATCGGCACGTCCTGTACACTTTTTGCGCCGCGTTTAGTGGCGGTCACCATAATCTCTTCGAGCACAAAAGTGTCTGTATCCTGCGCTACTACTCCTGCGCTCATCAAGCTACTTGCAAGCATGGTGCTGCCAAGTAGCTTCAAACCTAGGGTCTGACGTTTCACGAATAGTTCCTTTCTTTTTATCGAAAGGGCGTCCTAAGGCCATTTATATATAGCTCTACTGGGCGTCCCCTGCTTCCACTACGCGGCGGCCTTAGTAAGCTTGCGCGCATTCCCTGTTTGATATGACTTCGCCCCCGCATTTAGTCATATCACTTCACTTTTTTAGTATTAATTGATTTATTAATTGAATATGGAAACATTGTCAACACGACATAATGCTGGATTAATAAAGCTAATGAATTCAAGGCAGTGATATCAAACGCATTCAATGCCAAGCCCAAAAACTATAACAAAATCCACTAAAAAAGGCGCATGGACCACACCATACGCCTTCAGAGTCGCCTTCATCGAAGGCCTGATTCAGGTACTATTTCTTTGCAAGATAATCTACCGCAAGAGTGGCCATAGCCCGAATACCGGTTTTGAGTGCACGGTCATTCACAAAAAAGTCTGGCCTGTGGTTTGACGGCATATCTTCAAGCGCGACACCGTCTTCTCCAACGCCTAGCATAAAGAAGAAGCCAGGAATTTCTTGCTGGTAGTATGCAAAGTCTTCCGCCGCCATAATCACAGGGTTAAGGCTTACATTCTCTTTACCCGCCGCCTTTTCGAGCGATGGCACCATACGGTTCGTCAGTTCAACATTGTTATACGTAACCGGTGTATTTGGTTGTAGTTCAAACGTAGCTTCCGCGCCGGCGCTTGCTGCAATATGTTTCACGGTTGTTTCAAGTTTAGCGAGGAGTTTTTTCCTTACTTCTTTATCAAAGGTGCGGATCGTACCACTCATTTCAACAACTTCTGGAATGATGTTGTGGCGCACACCGCCATGAATGGTGCCAACAGTAATAACAGACGGCGCCGCTGTGATATCAAGCTGGCGGCTCGGAATTGTTTGAATGGCAGTTAGTATCTGTGCTGATGTCACCACAGGATCAACACCAAGCCACGGAGATGAACCATGCGTTTGCTTACCGTTGACAGTAACATAAAAAGTATCAGAGGCTGCCATAGCCCCACGTGGGCGGTAAATAATTGACCCTGCCTCGCCGGGCCACACATGCA
>CAXBKT010000016.1:0-40558 GCA_963976155.1 uncultured Kordiimonadaceae bacterium
CCTGAATTTAACATTTATAGTGAAGGGTGCCTGTCTGTCCCGGAACATTATGCTGAGGTAGAGCGACCTGCGTCGGTTAAAGTTAAGTATCTTGACTATGATGGTAAGGAGCAAGAAAAACTGATGGAAGGTTTGACTGCTACGTGTGTGCAGCATGAAATTGACCATCTGGACGGTATTGTCTTTATTGATTATTTGTCGAAGATGAAGCGCAATATGATTATCAAAAAGGTACAGAAGGCTACAAAGGACAGTGTTGTTCTTTAGCAGTTTTAAATTGGATAGGAGATATCCGTGCGTTTAGCCTTTATGGGGACTCCAGACTTCGCTGTACCGACTTTAGAAGCTCTTGTTGCAGCAGGGCACGAAGTGGCAGCCGTGTATACGCAGCCACCTCGCCCAGCAGGGCGCGGAAAAAAAGATCGTAAAAGTGCAGTTCATATTGCTGCAGAAAATATGGGGCTGGAGGTACGCACGCCGATTTCAATGAAGGCAGAGGATGCGCAAAAAGAGTTTGTCGACCTTGGCTTAGATGTGGCGGTGGTTGTTGCTTATGGCCAAATTTTAAAGAAAATCGTTCTGGAAGCCCCAATATTTGGCTGTGTGAATGTGCATGCTTCCCTGTTGCCGCGTTGGCGCGGCGCGGCACCTATCCACCGTGCATTAATGGCAGGTGATACCTTAACAGGCATTTGCATTATGCAAATGGATGAGGGGCTTGATACGGGTGCTGTAATTTCACGGGCGGAAACTCCGATTACCCCCAAAGATACGGTCGCAAGCTTGCATGGCACACTCGCGGCTCAGGGCGCGTCCTTAATTAATGTAGCTTTACAAAGTTTGCAGGAAGGAACAGCCTCTCCTGAGGTACAATCAGATATTGGTGTGACCTATGCAAAGAAAATTGAAAAAGCAGAAGCCCGAATAGATTGGGCACGTCCCGCAGTTGAAATTGACCGTCAAGTACGGGGTCTTTTCCCTTTTCCTGGCGCTTGGACTGATGTTGAAGGCGAGCGGTTGAAAATTCTTGCTGGCACGGTTGTTAATCAAGAGGGTAAAGCAGGCATAACTCTTGATGATGAGATGACAATTGCATGTGCAGAAGGTGCGTATCAGGTGGATCGAGCCCAGCGCGCAGGAAAAGGTGCGGTAGACCGGTCTGATTTGCTTCGCGGATTTTCATTACCCGCCGGAACGAGAGTAGGGTAGCGCTTTGCAACGTTTCAAACTCATTATCGAATATGATGGCCGTCCCTTTTGTGGCTGGCAGCGCCAGAAAGAATCCCCTTCTGTTCAAGCAACCGTTGAGGACGCGCTGTTAAATTTAAATGGTGGTGAGAGAGTTGTTGTGCACGGGTCAGGTAGGACAGATGCTGGGGTGCATGCGCTTGCTCAAGTCGCCCATATTGACCTTGCTCGGGAGATTTCGCCCGAAAAGCTTCAGGGTGCTATAAATTCTGGTATGAAGGGACAACCTGTTTCGGTCTTATCTGTTGAGGCGGTGGATGATGATTTTCATGCGCGGTTCAGTGCTGTCAGGCGGCACTATGTTTACCGGGTAAAAAGCAGGCGCTCGCCGCTAACCTTTGATCAAGGTTTGGTGTGGGGGGTGAGGCACCCTCTTGATGTAGACCGGATGCATGAGGCGGCTCAAGTTTTAGTTGGTCAGCATGACTTTACAACTTTTCGGCATATCCATTGTCAGGCGAAAAGCCCAGTTAAAACAATGGACTATCTTACTGTCAAACAAGTGGGTAGCGAAATACATATTTGTGCTGGTGCGCGTTCTTTTCTGCATCATCAGATACGGTCGATCACAGGTACCCTTAAGCTAGTGGGTGCAGGGAAGTGGTCAAAAAATGATGTGAAAGAGGCTCTTGAAGCGCGGGACAGATCCGCGCTTAAACTGAATGCACCACCTGATGGTTTGTATTTTAAGCAAGTTGAGTTTGGCTAAAATTTACGGTGCTGGTTAGGCTGCGGCACTGGACGGTTCAGCTAGCATTGCATAGATCGCGTTGCTGTCAGGTGTTAACCGAAGCTTGTTACACATTTGATCATCGCGCAACAGGCGTGATACGCTTGCAAGTGCCTTAAGGTGGTCAGCGCCGGCTTCTTCCGGAGCAAGCAGCATAAAAATCAAATCTACAGGGCGTTCATCAACAGAATCAAAATCAATGGGGCTTGCGAGTTTTGCAAACAGGCCTGTAATTTTGGGTAGCCCAGCAATACGGGCATGTGGGATGGCAACACCCTTGCCAACACCTGTGCTGCCGAGGCGTTCTCGTTCAAGCAGTTTGTCAAAAACCAAACGATCATCCACACCAGCATTTACCGCAATTTTGCGTGCAAGGGCTTGGATGGCCTGTTTTTTACTAGATGCCTTAAAGCCAGCGACAATGCTGTCGACTGACAATAGATCACCGATATTCATAGCTCCAAAATCTTTCCTACCGAGCCTGTGTCCTCGTAAGGCCCGGTAATCAAGCTGGCTAAAACTTACTCAACGCGCTTCGTCAGCTATTGGCTGTCGTTGGACTAATCCAGCCAATATTGCCATCCGAACGGCGATAAACGAACTCTAGAGTGTCGTTCTTGGTATTTTTGAACAGAAAGGCGCTAGCCTTTGCCATGCCCATCAATGTTGCAGCGTCTCCTACACTTATGTGTGGGATTTCGGTTCTATTCTCTGCAATAATGATGGCTTGATCGTCCAGAGCACCACCGTCTGCGTCATCACTTATATCAACCTCAAAATCCAGTCCATTCGTGTGGGCCAGTTCCACATCCTGATCTTTTCTTGACGATTTGTGATGGTTCTTAATCTTTCGTTTGTACCGGCGCAACTGTTTTTCTACTTTTTCAGCCGCTATCTCGAATGCAGCATAAGGATCATCTGCTTCGCCGCGGCTTTGTAGGTTGACACCTTGGTTGGCATGAAATGAAACATCCGACCGATATATATGTCCTTCTTTCGTAAATGTGGCTGATGCATCAATGGTGCGGCTGAAATATTTGTCTGCGACTACATCTAGTCGGTCTTCAACATGAGAAGTAAGTGCCTCTCCAACATTCATTTTCCGTCCGGTTACATTGATATCCATAAGGGCCAATCTTCCTTTCTCAGCAATCGGGGTGATTGCAATTTATAAACAAGGGATCGTTGCGATCCTAACAAGGCGGCGCGAATATAAACAAGTCCCCCCTTCGTTTATCGCCGCTACGATAGCCATTGCAGCTACCAATTAAGAGACTACCATAGAATCTAGTTTATATGTGGTTAATTGCTTTTGATTTTTATCAACTATTTGTCAGTAAATGATTTTTTGATAGCGAAAAAGGGATGAGTACACGGATTTTTGGAAGCGACTCACAAAGACATGTTTTTTTGACGCCTGCGTTGTACAGATGAGGGTATTTTCAGGGCTTCTCTGTACTTTGCAACGGTGCGCCGCGCAATATCAATACCTTCGGCTTTCATCAAGACTACAAGTTTGTCGTCAGACAAAATCTTTTTAGGGTCTTCTGCGTCAATCAACTCTTTGAGACGGAATTTTACTGACTCCGCCGAGTGTGCGTCACCGCCATCTGCTGCAGAGATGGACGAAGTGAAGAAATATTTCAGTTCGAACATACCACGTGGACAGGACATAAATTTATTATTGGTAACACGCGAAACTGTTGATTCGTGCATGTCTATCTCATCAGCGATATCTTTAAGAGTAAGAGGTTTTAGGAAGCGTACACCGTGCTCAAAGAATAGTCCCTGCGCTTTGACAAGTGCTGTGGAGACCTTTAAAATTGTCCGTGCCCGTTGATCTAGAGCCTTAACTAGCCAATTAGCGTTAGAAACACAGTCTGAAATAAAGGCTTTGGCCTCTTTTGTGCCACCCACGTCTCTTAGTTCTGCGGCATACTGAGAGTTTACTAACACCTTGGGTAAGGTGTCGTTATTGAGCTCTACAGTCCAAGTGCCTACTCTGGTTTTTTTAATGAAAATATCGGGAACTACTGGCTGTACATCTACGCCGCCGTACGCCAGCCCAGGTTTAGGGTTGAGAGCCCTGATTTCTTTGATCATGTCCGAAATGTCGTCTTGGTCGACGCCGCACAGCCGTTTGATTGCGGCCATATCCCGTTTGGCAAGTAAATCAAGGTTTTCAACGAGCGCCTGCATGGCCGGGTCGTAGCGGTCCAATTCTTTGAGTTGAATAGCAAGACATTCGCCAAGAGAGCGGGCAAACACACCTGAGGGTTCCAAGCTTTGTAAGGATACTAAAATCTCTTCGACAAAACTTTCTTCTACGCTTAAACGCTCACTTATGTCTTCTAGTAATGCTGCATTCACGTACCCAGCTTCATCTACAACATCGATCAGATGCGTAGCTGTTAGCACGTCTACTGGGTCATGAAACAACACGGTCATTTGCCGTGTTAGATAGTCATGAAGGTTTTCTTCACCTTCTAGTGTTTGATCAAGCCCGCGGTCGTCACTAATGCCGCCGCCGCCTTTGATAGAACCTGACCCCTCATAGCTGAGGCCACTGGATCCGCCGGAGCTAAGTTCAGGCCTGTCAGCGACTGAGTCATTATTATAAACGTTTGTTTCGAGATTGGTATCAAGCGCGGAGTCCGAAGAATTGCCAGTGTCGAGCGCGCTATCCATACTTTTATCTGCTGCGACGAGTCCATCGCCAGAGTTTTGCCCAGTATTTCCTTCACGGAGGTTGTCGTCTGATGCTGTACCGCCATGCTCGCCGCCTTCTAAGGCATTGGGGTCGCTGGCACTAGGGTCGCCTACTTCCAAGAGAGGATTGCGCTCTACTTCTTCAGAGACATAATCAGCTAGTTCGAGATTAGATAGTTGTAGAAGTTTAATAGCTTGCTGCAGCTGGGGTGTCATCACCAGCTGCTGGCTTTGTCTTAGGTCTAATCTTGGAGTAAGAGCCATATGCCTGTCCCCTACAACTTGAAGCTTTCGCCGAGATATACGCGCCGGACATCTGGGTCCTTCAGTACAGCTTCGGGCGTGCCTTCGAACAGAACATGCCCATCGTAAATGATATAGGCACGGTCAATGATATCAAGTGTTTCACGGACATTGTGATCGGTGATCAAGACGCCAATTCCACGGTCTTTCAGATGATAAGTAAGATCACGAATATCGGCGATGGCAATAGGATCAATACCGGCAAATGGTTCGTCGAGAAGGATAAAGTCAGGCCGAGCAGCGAGAGCGCGTGCGATTTCGCAGCGTCGCCGCTCACCGCCCGATAGGGCAAGTGCAGGCGTATCTTTTAATTTGGTGATGGAAAATTCGTCAAGAAGTTGCTCGAGCATTTCTCTACGAACTTTACGGTCGGGCTCAACAACTTCTAAAACAGCTTGAATGTTTTCTGAGACAGTCATGCCGCGAAAGATAGAAGTTTCCTGCGGCAAATACCCTATGCCAAGCCGCGCACGCCTATACATGGGAAGGTGAGTGATATCGTCACCGTCTAACTCGATTCTGCCATGGTCTGGCGCAATAAGGCCCGTGATGCTGTAAAAGCTTGTGGTTTTTCCTGCGCCGTTTGGACCCAATAAGCCTACGACTTCGCCGCGTTTCACGTTAAGAGAAACGTCCCGCAATACCGGCCGACCATTATAGGACTTCCCAATCCCGCAGATGGCTAGCCCTTCGTGTTCGCTCAAAGCAATGCTGTTGCCAATTTTACTCATGAACTGTTTCTCGAATCCCCAATATGCATTCAGCCCCACATGTCAAATAAACCCATTTGGCTCATTTTATGCATGTCATTTGTCAATAAATCATGAATATAGCCAATGTTCTATAAAAAAAGGCTGGTGTTATGACATCTGCACGACTGAGGTTTCCTAAGTGCTAATAATGTAACTTAGTGAGAATATGTCGTTTTCGCATTCTATTTTTGATTTGGAACACTGAAGCTGCCTTTTACTCGTCCGTCATCTGTGCCTTCCTGACCATCAAGCTTTGCAACACCTGATATGAGATCAAATTCAAGGCGTTGGCCGCGTAAAGTAGACTCACCTTGTTGAAATGTAACATTGCCGCCAATGGTGATAAGGCGGCGGTCAACGTCATAGACGCCCCAGTCGCCCGAAAGGGACTCTGTTGAAGATATCAAGCTAACGCCGCCCAATGCATCTAGTCGGGAAATCGCAGGGTCACCTTCTTCTTTTTGGGTCTCATAAAACACAGTCAAAGTGTCCGCAGACAAAGTCATTTGCCCTTGTGTTACTTTAACGGAGCCTTTGAAAATGGCGCGTCCTTGTTTCTGTTTCATCTCAAGGCGCTCTGCGGCTATATCAATAGGCTGATATGTATCGTGATTTTTCAGCACAGATTGCGCGCTTGCATTCGCATGAGTAGCAAGCATTCCCAGTATAACGACAAATGATTTGAAACCGATATTCATGTCCATTTTCCTTAGTAGGTACTCTAGGAGTTACCCTATATTCTCAGGTTTTCTTGGGGTAATATGAAGGTGAACGCCGCCATCAAAGACGCCTTCTTCTTCATCCACGATAATTTTCACGCGGCCCGCCTCTAAGGTGCCGAGGTGAGATACACCTTTCACAGTACCTTGGCCAGTTGCGATGTGGCTCTTAAGGTCGATTTCCGCGCCAGCCATATCTAAGGTATAGCCATTCCCTGTTATCAAGTGAACGCCGCCAACCAAAGAAAGGCTGCTTTCAGCCGCACGATATATACCAGTGCGTGCGCTAACGGTGGCAGGGCCGGCTTCCTCGAGTAACATCTCGGCCTTAATGTCTGATAATTTGATGCGGGGAGCACTAGGGTTGTCCTGAAAACCAGAGGCTGCTTCTACGCTGAACAGTCGGTCAACGGCGTCCGTGCCAACGTACCGCATATTGGTCATGTGCACACTGCTGTCACCTTGGGCTACGTCATCAGTGGACAGGGTGAAACTGACCTCATTGTCGTTTAAAAACGGCCAGAGCATAGTGAGAGTACCAAGAACAAGGGCCGCGATAGGCAATAGAATTTGCATGGATTTGATAAAAACGTCCCAGCGCCCATGTATTGCAGGACGATAGAGTGGCGTCTGGAAGTTTTTTCCGAGAGCCTCATTGGGGATATTGTTATCAGTATCAGCCATATTCATATGCTAACCAATTAATGGGTGTTTACTTTTTCTAGTGCGAAAAGATATCCACTTCGCCGTATCCGGCAAGGTCCATTTCTGCGCGTGTTCTTAAGAATTGGAAAGCTGCCTCTGCTAAATGTAAGCGCCCTTCACGTGCAAGCATCATATCCAATTTTTCTTTGATGCTGTGTAGGTATAACACATCAGAAGCTGCATAGCTTTGCTGAGCATCAGTAATTTCTTCGGCCCCCCAATCACTGGATTGCTGCTGTTTATCAAGAGTAACACCAGCAAGTTCGCGGCACAGGTCTTTAAGGCCGTGCCTGTCAGTGTAGGTACGTACTAATTTTGAGGCAATTTTTGTGCAGTAAATTGGGGCCGTATCAACCCCAAGGTATTGTTTCATGACAGCGACGTCGAAACGCGCAAAATGAAAGATTTTCAAAACTTGGGGGTTGACCATGAGCGCTTTCAAGTTTGGTGCAGCATACATGCCTTGTTCAAACTTTACCAAATGCGCATCGCCGTTGCCGTCAGAAAGCTGTACAACACAAAGGCGGTCTCGGTGAGGGTTTAGGCCCATGGTCTCACTGTCTACTGCGACTGAGCTGCCAAAATCCAAACCGTCAGGTAAATCACCGATATGAATAAAGTTAGCCATGATGTCTCCAGTAGTTGATTAATTGAACAATATTATAATGGTCCTTGTGGCAGAAAAAAGAACCGATTGCGAGGTTCAAGCTATTTCTTGCAGGTTTTTGCATATGTGCCATACGGAGATGAATGGTTGATGTAGCTTGCTTAACCTTAGAAATAGGTTATTTCTCAGCTATTAAGGAAGCAATGAAATAGGGTAAAAAATGTCTCACAAAACTCTGGGCAGCATGTTAGGCGAACTGCAGGTACAGGGTGCTTCAAACATAGAGGTATGCCCAGATTGGTTTAACGGGCGCGCTGCGTATGGTGGGCTTGTTGGTGCTATGATGGCTACAGCGATGACAAATGCATTGCCTGACCCCAAGCCCATTCGGTCGTTGCTTGTAAACTTTGTAGGGCCTGTTCCTCCTGAAGAAGTAGAGGTGAAACCTGTTGTGTTGCGGTCAGGTAAATCTGTTACGCAGGTTATGGCTGATGTAGTGCGGGAGGGGCAGATACTAACACATGCTTCTGCGGCGTTTGGTTTGGCGCGTCCAGGGCTTTCGGCTCAGGCAGACGCTGTGTTTAATCCTGTTTCACGGGATAGTGCGCCAGCCCTTGACCCTGATATTTCTATGATGCCGAATTTTCTACAGAATTTTGAAATGCACTGGACTGGCGGCGCTATCCCAATGTCTGGTAGTAAAGACCGCAGTTTTGGTATGTGGGTACGTCACCGGGAGGATTTGAGTTCCTTCCCTGTTGCTAGAATTGTTGCAATCGGTGATGTGCCACCGCCGATTATGCTGTCACATTATACAAAGATGGTTCGTGCAAGCTCTCTATCATGGTCGCTCGAGTTTTTAGTGCCGCCAGAGGATGTGGATACGGATTGGTTTTATCTTGATTTTACACTTGATGCTGCGTCGGGCGGGTACTGCCAACAATCAGGGCGTATTTTTGACGAGAACGGCAGGTTATGTGCAATTTCGCGTCAATGTATGGTGTATTTTGAGTGAAAAATAGGCGGGCAGCAGTGTCACCATTAGATAAATTCTTTTTCTCGTAGTTTTTCCACATATGTTTGCGAGATAGGTGCCTTTAACCCGTTGGTAAGGTTGGCGAAATAGCGCCGTTTTTCTTTGCTAATTGTTTGAATTGCAGCATAAGAAACCCACCATGATCGATGGATTTGCATGCCCTGATAGTCTGAGAGTTCATCAATGGCATCGGCTAGGCGTATTAATACTAGAGTATTGCCAAGTGTAGTGTGGACCCGGACATAGTGGTCTTCCATCGCCAGACAAATTAAGTCTGTGCCAAGTTCTGAAGGCAACCGGTTAAGAAACCGAATTCCGGAGGCTTTATCAACCGCTGTAACGGTCTTTTTTCGGTGATCACTCGCTAGTAAAACAACGGAACCAAACGCCATCACAGAAATCACTAATACTTGCCCGTAAAGTAAGATGTAGCCAAGAAGTCCTAGAGGCATATCAGCTAGGTATTTTAACGTATTGCCTGCGGATATTGAGCCCATGTCTTCAAAAATAATATGGGCATAGAATATGTCGATCAAGATTACGGCAAACAAAATTGGCACCGATATAACAGCACAAAACCCCATGAACGCCAGCTGGACATTGTCACGTTTTTGTTTGAACCAAGGAAAAAAGACTCGCGCTATTACGCCGCTGATTATTGAGCCAAACAAAATGAGGCTAACCCAGTATCCAAAACGTAAAAAAATGCTCTCTATATTAGAGCTATCGTAGGGCCCAAGGGTGCCGAGAACCAAACCTACAAGAACATGTAGGGCTGTGCGCTTTAACACCACTTTTGGGTCATGTGAGCCCCAAAATTTTTCAAGGTCGTCAATTGTCACGAGTAAAATCTACTTTTAATAACGGTTTTGTAACTTCTCTGTGTCAGATAAGTTTGCTTTGTTTCAGTTTTTCTACATAAGTTTGAGAAACCGGGACGTTCTTACCGTTTGATAGGTGAATAGTATATTTTCTACCTGTTTTACTAGTTTTTGTTATGGCGTTCATGGCAACCCACCAGGAGCGATGAACCTGAAACCCGCTGTAATCTGAGAGTTCAGCAATGGCGTCTGCCATTCGTATTAAAATAAGTGTATCGCCAAGTTTCGTATAAACACGGAGATAATGGTCTTCCATTGATAGGCAAATAAGGTCGCGGCCTAGTTCAGCAGGTAAGCGATTTAAAAACAAAATACCGGCGGGTACAGGTGCTTTTGTTGGGTCTGTTTTCTTAAATTTATCTGCTAACAAGCTGATGGTGCCTATAAGTAAAACAATCACAATCCAAACTTGGCCAAACCATAATATGTAACCAAAAACTCCATATTCAATGTCGGAAAAATATTTAAGCAAGTTGTCTAATGTAAAGCTCTGGGGGCTGATGAAAAGGCCCCCGATAATTATGTCAGACAGGACGACAACTATATATACTGGTATGGAAAGCGCGACACTATAGAGGCCTACCGAGAAAACGGCAGATGTGTTTTGCACAGAAATTTTTGAGAAAACTTTACGCCCCACGGGTCCTGAAATGATTGACGTAAAAATAATTAGCCCAACCCAATACATAAACTGCAAAAGAACATACGGAATATTCCCTGTCTCGTAGGGTGTTAGAATGCCAAAAACAAACCCTGCCAACAGCATCATCTGATGTTTTTGTTTAACAACAGATTTATCTGTGCTCGTCCAAAAAGATTGAAATTCATCAACTGTCACGCTGGGTTATCACCTTCGTTGCATAGTATTGTTAGTCACACTATTAGCACAGGTTCTGTGATTCAAGGAATTGGTCACAGCCTTTCTGGCAAACTTCAAATTTAAGGATGTAATTTCACGTGGCGCGAATTTAACACGCCTTTAATTGCGTATAATTCACGTAGAAAAATGATGGTTTTACGTACTGGGGTTTGCGGGTTTCGTGAGGTTTGGCCATACAGGCTTCCGCCACTTATTACGTTTATAAAGTTGTGGTGGTTGTAGTTTTAAAATGAGATCCGATGTGATTTTCTGGCGTATTCAGCTCAGGCACATTGAAAGAGTCATTGTTTAAGAATGTTTTAGGGGCAATGCCCTACGGTATTAAAAGCTGCCACGGAAGCAGCACCAGGAGCTAAAATGAAAACAGCGAGTTTAGTAACGATATGTATAGTGGCGGGATTTTTGGGGGCTTCCCCCACTGTGCATGCCCAAGACAAAGCCCCGAAGTGGACAGTAGGTGCCCTTGGTATGGGTTATTACTCCCCTTTTGCAGCAGAAAGAAAAGATGCTAAAGTAGTTCCCTATATCTCATACAGGGGTGAACGATTTTATGTTCAAGGCCTTGAGATGGGCTACCGGTTTATCAAGCCGAGCGATAGCGACCTTCAACTTCAATTTGACGTAATAGCAAGCGGTCGTGCTTTGGCCGGCAGTAGTCGTTCAAAAATCACTGCAGATGCAGGCCTTCGTATGGGCGTTGCGGGTGGCTTTGGTTTTCTGAATGTCTCAGGTGTTCGGGATATCACAGACAACAGTAATGGTTATGAAGCCAAAGCAACATTCGGGCATTCCTTTGAGGGGGCACGTTTCTCTTTTACTCCGAGTGTGAGTGTGGTTTGGCAAGATGAAAAAATGGCAGACTACATGTGGGGTGTCACGCAAAAGCAGCAAGATAAAATGGTGAAGGACAATAAGCCTGTTTTGCCGCTTTATACGATGACAGAATCGGTCATAAATTATTCCGCGAATATGGTGTTCACATACCGGATGACGGATAGCATCTCGCTTATCGCTTTTGCCGATGCCACTAAGTTGGATAAAAAAGTTCAGGCTAACCCCGGCATTTCGGTCGACTATGAAGCAACACTAGGGCTGGGTGTCGGCTATAGTTTCTAAATTACCCTATTTCGGGGTTGACCTACGGGTCCACCCCACCCTCTTTCCTTATTTGATTAGCGGTGTTGCTATGCAAAAAGTCTTATGGGCTGTGATGGCTGTTTTGTCAGTGATGTTTGCAGTCGTATCTTGGCGCTATATTTTCTTCACAGACTTTTTTGAAACTGAACGGTGGCAACATCACTTGCATAACTACCCGGTTGCGACCTATGCCCACTTTGGATTAGCCCCCTTGGCGCTGTTACTGGGTAGTTTCCAGTTTTTGGATAGACTGCGCAGTCGCTCGCCGCGCCTACACCGTACGATGGGCCAAATCTATGTTCTGTCTTGCATTCTAGCGGGGGTTGGCGGACTTCCCCTTGCACTTAATTCTGAAGCAGGACCTGTTGCGGTACTTGGTTTTGGGCTACTTGCAGTGTTCTGGCTGTACACAACAATCTCAGCGTTTTGGTCAGCGCGCAGTGGTCATTTTTTGGCGCACAAGGTTTGGATGATTCGTTCTTTTTCTCTTACGTTCGCAGGGGTGACACTGCGCCTTTACTTAGGCGTTTTCTCTGGCTGGCTGGGGTATGATTTTGCGGTTGTTTATCCGGTTGCCGCATGGGCTTGCTGGGTATTGAACCTGCTTGTCGCCGATATGGTTATCGTGCGGCGACAAGTGTTTGCGGAAACTAAGCAACGTGCATGATGTAACGTTGTTTTTTAGAGAACTGCCTGGTTATTTTTTGCGTAGGGCTGCAGTTTTATAAAGCTTCACATGAATGCCGCCGTGTGAAAAAGAAGTTGGGTTGCCACTGAAACGCAGGCCTGTAGCTTTCGCTAGTTGTTCAGAGTTTGTCGCGATACCAACGCGCCAACCATCAAAGCCGGCTTTTAGTGTTTGGCCGAGTGACTGATAAAGTGACGTTAGTTTCTTTATCTCGCCTATGCGTACGCCGTAAGGTGGGTTGATAATCACAAGGCCCGCAGGTCCATCAGGAGCGATAATATTGCTGATGGATTGTTGCTCAAAAGCTGTTACGTCACTGACACTTGCGCGTTCTGCATTGGCTGCACTCATCTTGACTGCACCAGCATCCCGGTCAAAACCATAGAATTGGATGGAAGGCGCTTCGATTTTGTGTGCTTCTTTAAGTTGCTGCCATTTATCTGCATCAAACGTGATGAGTTGTTCGAAAGCGAAGCTGCGTGTGCGCCCGGGCTGAAGGCCTGCGGCGATTTCGGCTGCTTCAATGACAAAGGTGCCAGAACCACACATAGGATCCAGAACCGGCTCTGTGCCTTTGTATCGACATTCTTTCAGGAGCAGAGCTGCCAGGTTTTCGCGCATAGGGGCTTTGTTTACCGCCTCTTTGTGTCCCCGTTTATGAAGCGGCTCACCAGATGTATCTACGCTAACGGTGCACATATCATCCAATATACGAACCTTGATGCAAACGTCCGCCTCTTTGCTGATTGTCGCCCCAAATTCTTCCCTGAGGGCGTTTTCAAAACGCTCAGCGGCGGCCTTGTGGTGATAAATGCGGGATTTCCGGCAGGTCACTTCCACGCGTATAGGCACGTCCGGGCACAGGGTATCGGCCCATGGAAACTTGCGCGCGTGTTTATCAAGTTTTGCCAAATGAATTGCACGAAAGTTGCCAAGCCTTACAAGCACATGGCTTGCACCGCGCATCATCAGATTCGCTCGCCATACATCGTGCCAGCTGCCGTGCACAGTTACACCGCCCTTTTCAAGCTCAGGCTTCTTGAAGCTGTTATCTTTCGCTTCTGAAAGAAGCGCGCCCTCTAAGCCTGGTACGGTTACGAGGAAAATTTCCAAATTATTATTTTGCATGCGGCGTAAGTACAGGCTTTTGCCTCTTACGTCTATAGGAGGGCGTCTATAAGAGGTGGTATCTAAAAGGCATTGTCCAGATAGTGTCGCACTGCATCTTGCACGTGGCGGAAACGATCTCCGCCCAAATGTTTGCCACCGTACCAGCGTGTCACGACAATAATATGGTTTTTTAACTCTTCACGTTCCAGCATGCGCACAATTACCATGCCTGCGCCGCTTTCACCGTCATCATTCTTAATGGGTGTATCGTCTTGCAGAAACCCCCAGGTGTTGTGGGTTGCCTTCGCGAATTTTTTCTTGCGACAAAGTTCTTTGATAAAGATTTTTGCTTCCTCAGGCGTGCTGCAAGCCCCGCCTGAAACCGCATACTTCGACCCACGATCACTAATAATACCATCAAATATCTGCATGGGGCACTTGTAAGGGGATTTCTTAAAAAAAGTCAAACGGCGTTGCTTCTATAGTAGGCACGAGATATCATTATGTTATTTCATTATGACTTATGGGCTTTCTTTATGGCAGCAGCCCGACAAATGCGGAAAGGTATATTTTGTGGATAGGTTCAGTGTTATCAGCCTTTTTGTTGGTCTTGCATTAGTCGCGGCTTCCACTGTTGTTGCAGAGGAATATGAATACAACAAAATTCGTTCACCGCGCACGCTATCAGCGGAAGAATCCCGTGTGGCGGCATCCCAGTACCAGCGATATTGTTCTTTATGCCACGGCGCTGACAGGCAGGGTTATGTTAATGATCATGCGCCATCACTTAGGAGCAAAAGCCTGTTCAGGTCGGGCGTACCACACGAGGTGTTGCGCCCGATCCAGTATGGTCGCGAAGGTACGCCCATGGGTGGATACCTTGATGAAGTTGGCGGCCCCCTGACTCTCGATGAAACTTGGAACCTGACATACTGGCTATTTTGGCAGGCAGATGTAGACCGTGTGCGTATCACCAAAGACTTAGTGAAAGGCGAAACAGCCCGCGGTGCAGAGTTGTATAAAGAAAATTGTACGGAATGCCACGGCGTAAACGGGGAAGGCGTGACCGCACCTGCCCTTGGCAACCCA
Source organism: uncultured Kordiimonadaceae bacterium (assembly GCA_963976155.1). Lineage (GTDB taxonomy): Bacteria > Pseudomonadota > Alphaproteobacteria > Sphingomonadales > Kordiimonadaceae > Kordiimonas. The sequence goes on from CAXBKT010000016.1 coordinate 14,595, forward strand.
TCTTCTCTTTCTCATAACTCTGACGAATTTATCCGTTACGCGATCCGTGAGGGCCGTGACGACACCCCTATGCAACCATGGAAGCACGCACTTTCATCACAGGACATTGATGATCTGACTGCTTTCCTAAGAAGTAGGGCCAGTGGCTGGGAAAAATCCACGGTGGTGTTGAGAGATGTGCCAACGCCTGATCAGTATGTGATTAACAAAGAGGGCGCTGATCCGAACTTTGAACTACAGGATGGTCGTTATGTATCGTCGGTTGATCTTCTGCGGGCGCTAGAGGAAAAGAAGAGGATGGTTCTCTTGGATACACGTGTTACATCCGTTTGGCAGCGCGTGCATATTGAAGGTGCAGTGCCGCTGCCGTATTACAGCGATTTTGATGCAATTGTTGGCGACTTGCCGAAGGATGTACAGATTGTCGCTTATTGTTCCTGCCCCCGCGCTGCAGCCGATGATGTTGTGAGGAACCTAAGAAGACGCGGCTTCACGCGCACAGCAACTTTGTACGAGGGTATTTTCGGTTGGATGAACTTGGGGTATCCCGTAGTTAACGGTAAGTCCGAATAGAATGGATTGGGGGCTACTGGCTTTAGTGCCGGAAGCTAGCGCAGCTACCAATTCCAGCTTCGGGGCGTACTATAGAGCACGTTTGATCATTCAGCCTTTTGCCTTAACTCTCACATGTTGGTTAGGGTTAAAGCATGCCTGCGCCGATAAGGCTAAATAGGATAACTCCTAGTAGTACGCGGTACACAACAAAAATGGTCATGTTCGCGTGCTCTAGCCAGCGCATTAGGAAGTGTATTGCAACAAGTGCGGCTGCGCACGCGAGGCTAGCACCAATAGCTGCATCTGCCCACATTTCTGGCGTCGCGTTTTCAAAGGCCTTTACGGCTGTTGCGGCACCCGATGCGATAATCGCTGGGATAGATAGCAACATGGAAAATCGCGCTGCCTCAGGTCGGGTAAAGCCAAGGTAGCGCGCCGCCATCATGGTAACGCCTGCCCGGCTGGTGCCGGGGATAAGGGCAAATATTTGTGCCACACCGATAATTAGCGCTGGCTTTATCGCCATGCGGTCTAGTGTTTTTTCTACTGCGCTCTTTTTGTCGGCAATATAAAGCAACAGACCAAAAACGATTGAGGTGGTTGCGATAACTTCCGGTGCGCGCATGTGATCGTTAGCGCCAGTGGCCACAATCAGGCCACCCACAATAACCATAGGGATTGTGCCTATCACCAGCGCCCAAAATAGCTTGTGGTATATAGTCCCTTCAATCGCTTTCCGTGCGGGGCGAACGCCGATGCTTGCAGCGGCAGCGAGCGCAAGGCCTTTAGTCTCATTCCGGAAGTAAATCAGGACGGCAGTCAGTGTGCCTACATGCATGGCAACATCCATCATCAAGCCTTGGTCGACCCAACCAGTTAGTGCGGGAATAAGAATTAGGTGACCAGAAGAGCTGATTGGCAAGAATTCAGTAATGCCCTGTACAAGCGCCAAGATGATAAGCTGTAATATGGTCACGTCTTTACCCCTTAGGATATTTGTATAATCGGCAATTTACCGCTGTTTAATAGGGTATAGCAGTCGCCATATGGTATGGCGACAGAATATAAAGTCTCATAACGGTACTAAAAAAGCATGCTTCTTACTGAAAGAATCGTTATTTTCTAATGATTTGGAAAAAATAGGACAGTATTACTGACTTTATGTGTGTTTTTTTAGTGAAATACCAAGTGAATATGCTTATGGTGCCTTCGTTAGAGATTCGCGGGAACTAATTTTCTTAGTATAAAGATTTTGAAGACGTCAGTGGTGTAGCAATGCGGTATGACAACGATGTCTTTATAATGAATTAAAGGGCTAACCATGGCAAATGACCTTTTGAAATTTGTTTCAATTGACCAGCACATGCCAACCAAGCGTGCTGCGGCTGAACGGCTAAAAGATTTTGGCGAGGTGTATGCGGAGTTCGATACAGAAGGCGCCAAAGAACAAGCAAGTCGCTGCTCACAGTGTGGTGTACCTTTTTGCCATATTCACTGCCCTCTTGGGAATAACATCCCTGACTGGTTAAAGTTGACAGCAGAGGGTCGTCTTGAAGACGCCTACGAGATGGCGTCGTCCACTAACAATATGCCCGAAATTTGTGGCCGTATTTGCCCGCAGGACCGTCTCTGTGAAGGTAACTGTGTGATTGAGAAAGACTTTGATTCAGTCACAATTGGCAGTGTGGAAAAATACATTGCTGACACCGCGTGGGAAAATGGTTGGATAAAGCCGATTACACCTTTGGTGGAACTTGATCAGTCTGTTGGTATTATTGGCGCAGGCCCTGCTGGGCTCGCGGCTGCCGAGGAGCTTCGGAAAGTTGGTTATCAAGTCCATATTTATGACCGGCATGACCGTGCTGGTGGGCTACTTGTTTATGGTATTCCGGGTTTCAAGCTTGAAAAGGATGTTGTTGGCCGCCGGACAGGTCGCTTAGAGCAATCAGGCATTATATTCCACCTAGATTTTGAAGTTGGGCGGGAAGAAAACCTTGCCGAGTTGCGGGAAAAACATGATGCCATACTCGTGGCGACAGGTGTGTACCGTGCCCGCGGCTTAAAAGCACCGGGCGTTGGCTTGGGTAATATCCGTGAGGCGCTTGATTATCTAATTGCATCCAATAAACAAAATTTTGGTGACCACGTGCCAGAGTTTGAAGATGGCTCTCTTGATGCGAACGGCAAAAATGTTGTTGTTATTGGCGGTGGTGACACAGCGATGGACTGTGTGCGGACAGCGGTACGTCAGGGAGCGAAGTCCGTAAAGTGCTTGTACCGCCGCGACCGTGCCAACATGCCGGGGTCCGTGCGTGAAGTACAAAACGCAGAAGAAGAAGGCGTTGAGTTTGACTGGCTTTCAGGACCTGAGGCTTTCCTCGGCGATGAAAATGTTGAAGCAGTACGTGCCTATAGAATGCGTCTTGGTGCAGCCGATGCCACAGGCAGGCAAGCGCCAGAGCCAGTGCCGGAAAGCGCTTTCAACATAGACTGCGATCTTGCGGTGCTTGCACTTGGGTTTGAGCCAGAGGACTTGCCCGCCTTATTTGATGCACCTGAACTGCGTGTAACACGTTGGGGCACGGTGACAGTGGATCATTCTACCATGATGACAAACTTGGATGGTGTTTTTGCAGCTGGCGACATTGTACGCGGTGCTTCCCTTGTGGTTTGGGCCATTAGGGATGGACGCGATGCAGCAGATTGCATCAAGAAGCATCTTCAAGAAAAACAGACTAAAGCAGCTTAAGCGGGGCCAATCATGAATAGTTATAACGAATTTGTACCAGGCCCAGTTGGCCTTTATGACCCTGCGGACGAGCATTCATCTTGTGGTGTTGGGCTTGTGGCATCTCTTGATGGTCAGCCAACCCGCGAAGTTGTGCTACGAGGTATTGAGGCGCTGAAGGCTATTTGGCACCGCGGCGCAGTGGACGCAGATGGTAAAACCGGTGACGGTGCGGGCATTCTGCTTGAAATCCCGCAGGAATTTTTCAAAGAACATGTGCGCGCCACAGGCCATGTGCCTGATGATGGCCGACTTGCCGTGGGCATGGTGTTTTTGCCGCGCGTTGATTTACCAGCGCAGGAAACATGCCGCACAATCGTTGAAACTGAAATCCTGAATTTTGGCTATACCATCTATGGCTGGCGCCAAGTACCAGTTGATATCTCAGTGATTGGCGAGAAGGCGGAAGCTACGCGCCCCGAGATTGAGCAGGTGATGATAGCCAACTCCAAAGGTGTTGATGATGAGACCTTTGAGCGTGAGCTATACCTCATTCGTCGCCGTATAGAGCGCAATGTAATCGCGAGCCAAGTGGGCGACTTTTACATGTGCTCGCTTTCAAGTCGTTCGATTATCTACAAGGGGTTATTTCTGGCCGAACAACTTTCGACGTTTTATCCAGATTTACTCGATGAAAAATATGTGTCGAGCTATGCGATTTATCACCAGCGCTATTCAACGAATACATTCCCGCAGTGGTGGCTCGCGCAGCCTTTCCGTATGCTTGCCCACAACGGCGAGATCAATACCATTCGCGGTAATGTAAACTGGATGAAAAGTCACCAAATCCGTATGGCGTCCATCGCGTTTGGTGACAACTCTGAAGATATTAAGCCAGTTGTGCCAAAGGGCGCATCAGATAGTGCAGCGCTTGATGCTGTGTTTGAGGTGATGGTCCGTGCTGGCCGTAACGCACCGATGGCAAAAACAATGTTGGTACCAGAGGCTTGGTCGAACAAACTCAGTATGCCGCAGGCCCACCGCGATATGTACGCCTATACTAACAGTGTTATGGAGCCTTGGGACGGCCCCGCTGCGCTTGCGGCCACAGACGGCCGCTGGATTATAGCTGGATTGGACCGGAATGGCCTCCGTCCAATGCGGTTCACTGTAACGAAGAATGGCTTGCTGATTGTAGGCTCTGAAACCGGCATGGTAGTGGTTGACGAGGAAGATGTGCACGAAAAAGGGCGGCTTGGTCCGGGCCAGATGGTTGCGCTCGACCTGCAAGAAGGTAAATTTTATCATGACCGCGACATCAAAGATCATTTAGCGGCGTCACAGCCCTATGAAGAATGGGTTGAGGATATTCGCTCGATCAGTGATTTGCCGGGATACCGCGGTAAAGAGCAAGCGGGTTATAAGGGGGAAGACTTGCGCCGCCGGCAGATTGTCGCTGGCCTAAGCCATGAAGACCTTGAGCTGATTTTGCAGCCTCAGGTAATGACTGCCAAGGAAGCTATCGGCTCTATGGGCGATGATACGCCGCTTGCTGTTCTCTCGTCGCAGTATAGGAACTTGTCGCACTATTTCCGACAGAACTTCAGTCAGGTAACTAATCCGCCGATTGATAGCCTGCGCGAGCAGCGTGTGATGAGCCTCAAAACGCGCTTTGGTAACTTTGCTAACGTGCTTGATGAAGGTCATACACAAGCGGGCGCCCTTGTTATTGATAGCCCCGTAATCTCAAACCGAGAGTGGGCGACACTCATTAGCCATTTTGGCGATGAGGCTGAGGTAATTGATTGCACGTTTGACGCAAATGGTGGTCGTCGTGCACTTCGGGATGCGCTTGACCGTATCCGCCGCGAAGCTGAAGACGCTGTGCGTGAAGGACGTGGACATATTTTCTTAACAGATGAGAAGATTGACGCGAAACGTGCACCTATCCCTATGATTCTTGCGACTGCAGGGTTGCATACTCATTTGGTGGCGAAAGGTCTTAGAACTTTCACAAGTTTGAATGTGCGTGCGTCTGAATGCCTTGATCCACATTATTTTGCGGTGCTCGTCGGCGCGGGAGCAACGACTGTTAATGCCTATCTTGCGCAGGATGCAATGGCCGACAGGCAGGCAAAAGGCTTGTTCGGTGATTATGACCTAACTACAGCCGTTATTCGGGCCACAGAGGCTATTGACCAAGGCTTGCTGAAAATCATGTCAAAAATGGGCATTTCGGTTATCTCGAGTTACCGGGGTGGTAACAATTTTGAGGCTCTTGGCCTTTCAAGGGCGATGGTCGCTGAATTTTTCCCGGGTATGCCTACAAAAATCTCAGGCATTGGTCTTGCTGGTATCCAGAAAAAAGTGCTTGAGCAGCATAGTAAAGCCTTCAAGGAAGGCATCGATACATTGCCGATTGGTGGTTTGTATCGTTACCGCCGGAATGAAGAAGTGCATTCTCACGATGGGCAGCTTATTCATATTTTACAAAGCGCTGTTGGGTCAGATAGTTATGCAAAATACCTGACTTATTCACGTGGTCTTGCGAACATGCCGCCTGTGAACTTGCGCGATCTGCTTGATTTTCGTCGACCAAAATTAAGCTTACCCCTCGAGCAGGTTGAATCAATTACGCAGATACGGAAGCGGTTTATAACGCCGGGTATGTCACTTGGGGCGCTTTCTAAAGAGGCACATGAAACACTCGCGATTGCGATGAATCGTATCGGTGCTAAGTCAGTTTCAGGTGAGGGCGGTGAAGACAAGCGTCGCTATACTCCTTATGAAAATGGCGACAATGCCAATAGTCCGATTAAGCAGATTGCGTCTGGCCGTTTTGGTGTTACCGCTGAGTATCTCAACGCATGTGATGAGCTTGAAATTAAGGTGGCGCAAGGCGCGAAACCGGGCGAAGGTGGCCAGTTACCGGGTTTCAAGGTGACTGAGATGATTGCGAAATTGAGGCATTCTACACCGGGGGTTACGCTGATTTCACCGCCGCCGCACCATGATATCTATTCAATCGAAGATCTAGCACAGCTTATTTATGACCTAAAACAGATCAATCCGCGCGCGCAAGTGTGTGTGAAATTGGTGTCATCTGCGGGTATCGGTACGATTGCCGCGGGTGTCGCGAAGGCGCACGCTGATGTTATTCTAATTTCGGGTCATAGCGGTGGTACGGGCGCAAGTCCGCAGACCAGTATTAAGTACGCAGGTACGCCGTGGGAAATTGGGCTTGCTGAGGTTAACCAGGTGCTAACGCTCAACGGTTTGCGTCACCGGGTGAAGCTCAGGACTGATGGCGGTATTAAAACTGGTCGTGACGTGGTTATTGGTGCGATGCTCGGTGCGGAGGAGTTTGGTGTTGGTACGGCATCGCTTGTTGCCATGGGCTGTATTATGGTGCGTCAATGTCATTCAAATACATGTCCAGTGGGTATTTGTACGCAAGATGAGGAACTTCGTAAAAAGTTTGATGGTTCTGCGGATAAAGTTGTGAATCTTTTCAGTTTTATTGCCGAGGAAACACGCGAAATTCTTGCCGAACTTGGTTTTGAGCGGCTTGACCAAGTAACTGGTCGTACTGATTTGTTGCATCAAGTAAGTCGAGGCGCTGACCATTTGGATGACCTAGATCTTAATCCGCTTCTTGTGCAAGTGGGCGGCCATCATAGTACGGCGGTTTGCACGATTGAGGGGCGTAACCCAGTACCAGATTCGCTCGATGCCCAAATGATTGAAGACGCGCGTGCTGTCTTTGATAAGGGTGAAAAAATGCAGCTGACCTACAGTGTGCAAAATACACTACGGGCCATTGGTACGCGCTTCTCTAGTGAGATTACGCAAGTGTTTGGAATGACAGGTTTAAACCCTGGTCACGTAACAGTACGTTTGCGCGGGTCTGCTGGGCAGTCCCTTGGCGCTTTTGCGGTTCAGGGCTTGAAGCTCGAAGTGTCAGGTGACGCTAATGATTACGTTGGCAAGGGGCTTTCAGGTGGCACAATTGTTGTTCGGCCTTCCAATCGGGCATCTTTCAACTCTAAAGATAACACTATCATTGGCAATACTGTCTTATACGGCGCCACATCAGGTCAGCTATATGCGGCTGGGCAAGCGGGTGAACGTTTTGCGGTCCGTAATTCGGGCGCTACGGTTGTGGTCGAAGGCTGCGGCGCAAACGGTTGTGAATATATGACTGGTGGCACAGCTGTAATTCTGGGTGATACCGGAGATAATTTCGGTGCCGGAATGACTGGCGGCATGGCTTTTGTTCTTGATGAAAGTGGGATGTTTGAGGAATATGTAAATTCTGATACTGTCTTGTTAAATCGGCTTTCGAATGCTCACTGGGAAGCGGAGCTCAAGGCGCATATTGAAGCTCATGTAGAGGAAACCCATTCGCGTTGGGGTGCTACGATTCTTTCAAACTGGGAAAGTAAGCGAAATCAATTCTGGCAGGTCGTACCTAAGGAAATGATTAACCGATTGTCTCATCCCATAACTGATGTGTCTGTGGAACAGGCTATTTCCGCCTAAAGCTCGATTTATGAGCGCTTTCAAAGTTGGCAGCCCCTCGTAACTAGGTTATGAGGGGTTGTCTTGTTTCCTCTGTTCGCAGATAGATAGCGACTTTTTTGATAGAAAGACCCAATGCCTGTTCTTTATCATCACTGGCTTAGTCCTGCCGCAAGATTTGTCCGAGTGCTGCTTTGTGAGAAGCGTATTGGTTTTGATTTGCGCATTGAAAAAGAGTGGGAACGCCGTCCGGCCTTTCTGGCGTTAAATCCAGCTGGTGAAGTTCCTGTGCTCGTGATGGACGACGGTAAGGCCTATTCAGGCGTAATGGCAATTTCTGAATATTTAGAAGAAGTTGTGCCAGAGCCACCGCTTTTGATCGGTGACGCAGATGAACGCTATGAAATTCGACGCCTTGTAGGCTGGTTCCACACCAAACTTGGCAGTGAAGTCACACGGCATTTAGTGACAGAGAAGCTATATAAGCGCTTCTTTGGCATGGGGGAGCCTGATTCTGAGGCTGTTCGCTGTGCTGCACACAATATGAAGATTCATCTTAAATATATCTCATATCTAGTAGAGCGCAGGCATTATTTAGCTGGCGCACAGTTCACAATGGCAGATGCAGCTGCTGCTGCGCATATTTCTGTGGCGGATTATTTTGGTAATATCCACTGGCAGGATTGGCCGCATGTGAAAGACTGGTACGTGCGGGTAAAGTCCCGTCGGTCTGTGCGGTCTTTACTGTCCGATAAAATCAGTGGCCTCGCTCCTTCCAAACATTATTCCGAACTGGACTTCTAAATGACGGCGGATGTCAGTATCCGCGATAGGCTAGAAGCCAAGGCCCGCGAGTTAGGCTTTGACCAATTTGGTGTGACTACCGCAACCACATCACAAGAAGTGGTGGAGGGTTTTCGGCGCTTTATCCAATTGGAGCGTCACGCGTCTATGGAATGGCTCGCTGATCGCATGCACCAGCGTGAACAACCGCAAAATCTGTGGCCAGAAGCAAAGTCTGTTATCATGGTGTCGGTCAATTATGGACCAAAAGATGACCCACGTTTACTTTTGGATAAAAATGACCTCGGAAACATTTCAGTTTACGCGCGGGGTAAAGACTATCACGACATAATAAAAAAGCGGCTGAAAGCTCTGGCTCGTTGGATGGTGCCGGAATTTGGTTGTGACCTAAAAGTCTTTGTTGATACGGCGCCGGTTCCTGAAAAGCCCCTGGCAATGGCCGCGGGGCTTGGCTGGCAGGGTAAGCATACTAATATGGTGTCACCTGAGTTTGGTAGCTGGGTTTTTCTTGGGGCTATCTATACGGATATGGTGCTAGAGCCTGATATCCCGCACCGTGATCAATGCGGCAGTTGCCGCGCGTGTTTGGATGCTTGCCCGACTGACGCCTTCCCTGCACCCTACGAAATTGATGCAGGACGCTGTATTTCCTACCTGACCATTGAGCATAAGGGTCCTATCCCTCATGAGTTTCGGAAAGCGATGGGTAACAGGATTTATGGGTGTGATGATTGTCTGGCAGCGTGCCCGTGGAATAAGTTTGCACAAGTTTCCGCTGAAGCAGCATTTCACGCACGTGTTGAGTTGGGCGCGCCTTCCCTGAGAGAATTAGTACAGTTGGGTGACTCGACTTTTAGGCAAGTATTTTCCGGGAGCCCCATTAAGCGGATTGGCCGTGACAGATTTGTTCGTAATATATTGATTGCAATAGGAAATTCAGGAGATACTAGCTTACTACCTCTGGTCATTGGGCTTACAGGCGACCCGCATGATGATGTGCGGGAAGCAGCGGATTGGGCACGGACTGAGTTGGAGGCGTTGCCATGAAGTGGAAGATATTGGGTTTAGGTGTGGTTCTTATGTTGGCTCTGTGGGCATTGAATTATAAGTCGTTTGAGCCAACTACGATTCTTAACGCTGAGATACTGGCGCTAGAGGATGTGGCGGGAACAGCTGGCCTGCGGCGGTTACAGATAAAACTTCCGGACGGAAATGTTATTTGGATCGAAACGCTCGCACCTTTCTTCTATCGGGTTGGCTATAATGCACGGTTGGAGGTTTATGAGCCGATGTTTGCAGATCGGTATTTTAAAGTTATCGCTGATTGAGCAAAGTGTCTGTTGAAGTTGTTTAATAAAAAAGGCACCCGAGGGTGCCTTAATATCAAATTATATCAGCATTGTTATCCGCGGCGGCGTAACGGCTGGCTGCCACCGGAATCTGTGCGTTTTGACGCAGGTTTTCTGAACGCTTTTGTTTGCAAAGCCTTTGCTTTTTTAGCTGCAATCGCAGGACGTTTCTTGGCACCAGCTTTTGACTTGCGTTTATTTGCGCTTGGGTCAACACGTTTAGCTGCTTTTTTCGGTGCAACATGTCTGTCTGTGCTGACAACAACACCTTCAGTGCGCCGTTTAGCAGCAGGCTTTTCGCCTTGAGCCTCTTCGCGTTTTTTCCAAGGCTTACTATCGGCTGAACGCTCAATGCGGTCTTCACGCTTTTTCCAAGGTTTGCTCTCTGCTGGACGGTCAGTATGCGAATCTTCGCGTTTCTTCCATGGCTTCGCATCGGCAGAACGATCACTTCTGTTTTCATTGCGCTTTTGCCAAGGTTTGTCGCTACCGTTTGACTTACCAGTATTGTCGCGCTGCCACGGCTTATCAAAGTTTGGACGTTCGCCGCGATTATCTGAGTGGTTTCTGTCGCTATTTCTTGCTGGACGGCTTTCTGGGCGATTACCCTCCGAACCACCAGCGCGTTTCTTGGCACGTTTTTCCCAAGGTTTGTTGCCACCGCTTGTGTTGGCGCGACCATCGCGGAAGTTTTGTGCTCTTGGTTTATCTAGGCGTAGTGGGTATGGATTATCAAGGTCTACGTTTACCTTCATTTTAAGCATCGACTCGATGTCTTTTAGAAGGCGTAATTCACCTTTACCGCAAAGCGTAATGGCACGGCCATGTGCTTCGCCGCGTGCTGTGCGGCCAATACGGTGCACATAACTTTCAGCTTCCACTGGTACATCAAAGTTAAAGACGTGTGTGATATCTTTAACATCAATACCGCGTGCGGCAACATCAGTTGCTACAAGGAATTGAAAGCGATCTGCTTTAAAGTTGTTAATTGTACGTTGGCGAATATTTTGTTTTTTATCACCGTGGATTGCGTCAGCTTTAAATCCTGTCGCTTCCATAAAGTCACAGATTTGGTCGGCATCGCGGCGCGTGCGAACAAAAATAAGGGCTTTTTCAGGCTTCTCTTGCTCAATAAGGTGTAGCAAAAGATCACGTTTTTGATGGCCCGGTACAAACATGACGCTGTGATTGAGGTTATCAGCAACAGTGGCTTCGCGCGCTACTTCAACACGGGTAGGTTGGTTAAGAAGGGTAGCTGCGAGTGTTGAGATTTTACCGTTCATTGTAGCTGAAAACATAACTGACTGATGGTCAGATGGTAGCTTCTTGGCGATATCGCGTACTTCATCAACAAAGCCCATGTCGAGCATACGGTCAGCTTCATCCAGAACGAAATACTCGGTTTCATCTAAAAAGATGTTGCCTTGTTTCATGTGATCTTTAAGGCGACCAGGTGTTGCGACAAGAATATCCACACCGCGGCGCAGTATATGGATTTGTGTGCGGTAAGGCGCACCACCATAAACAGTGCAGCAGCGGGCTTGTGAGCCAAGGCTTAACTCTTTAATTTTATCGGTAATTTGAATGGCAAGTTCACGTGTTGGTGCCAAAATAAGCGCGCGCGGCATGCCGGGCTTTGGTTTGTCGCCGTGTTTTGATAGGCGTTCGAGCATTGGGATAACAAATGCAGCAGTTTTACCGCCACCTGTTTGTGCAACACCAATAAGGTCCTCGCCGTTCATAAGGCACGGGATTGCGGCAGCCTGAATTTCAGTTGGTTTGTCGAACGAAAGTTTTTCAAGCGCGCGAAGGATCGGCGCACTAATAGATAGCGCATCAAAGCTAGTCATCAATTTTATCTCTACGGTTAAGGGCCGGCACATTAAGGCACGGCAACACTATTAATCTTAGCGGGAACGCCTTTTCCTTAACCGGCAGGGGCACGACCATCATGTAGATCGTAGTCTTGAGGCTTGCGTGAAATCACGCGGAAACTTCGTCCATTCGACTGTTTAGTTACAGCTGAAAGCTTATCGCCGGGCGCTTCATGCACCGAGAACGTGAGAAAGTCAAGCTTTGTGAGTCTATGACGCTCTACCAAGAGAGAGGGTAGCAGCGCCAACAATGGGGCCATGACCGTAATCTTCTTGCAATAAAACAGCCATATGGTCAGCACCTTCTGGTGCTGGGTGTGTAACAGTACGAACATCTTCGCTGCCGTCCCATTCATCAAGCAGTTCGGTTGCGCGCACTATATTTGTGTAATGCAGTGTACGGCCTTGGTTTTCACCTTCGCCGATTTCTACGATTGCATTCCCCTGATACCAAACCAACCGAATAGAAACCATGTTTATGTCGGCGGCAGCAGGTAGGGAAATGGTGATGTTGTCGCCGTTTAAGGCAAGTGAAGGTTCAGCATAAGGACGTTTAATCTTGCGAGCCTTTTCAACGCCGCTGCGTACTTTTTCAGTTTTAGAGCCAACACATTGTACGCGGCCATCAAATATCATTTGCGGCGTAAAAACACCACCACGTTTGAGGCGTTTGTTATATGCTGTTTGTCGCATGCTATTGTACGGGGTTGCAAAAGTGTCTTCCCAACCAAGCCGATCCCAATAGTCCACAGCCCATGAAAGCGTTAGAATACCGGGACGGTCGCGCATAGTTTTTAGGATAGCGTCCGCAGGCGGGCAGCTTGAGCAGCCTTGACTTGTGAAAAGTTCAATCACCGTTAGGCGCTCAGTTTCGTCTTGTGCATACGTAAAGGGTGCAGCGAAAACTGCACTCATAAGCAAAAGTATGGATAGAAGTTTTTTCATAACAACTAGATACTAAGCGGCTTTCTTACATTCTGCCAATCACCTGTGTGTGAGGCGGTAACAGTTTCTTAGTGATTACCTAAACTTTGACTACAAATTTTATAGTCAAAAAGCAACCTTACTCATGCTTGCCAGGTATCGCGGCGTCGTTTAGTAACAGAAAGGACGACCCAATAGCCGCCCTTTCTTAGAAATACTGTGCTGGGGTTATCTAAGCAGCAGCTAGGCGGCGCAGCACATAGTGTAGGATGCCGCCGTTTTTATAATAATCAACTTCATTTTCAGTATCAATCCGGCAAAGAACAGTAATTTCTCTGCTCGTGCCGTCCGCATAGTTGATTTTTACTGCGACGTCTTGGCGAGGTAAAATGTTGCCAGCAACACCCGTGACGGCAAAGGTTTCTGTACCAACCAAATTAAGGCTTTCACGGTTGTCACCATCTTTAAACTGAAGAGGCAGTACGCCCATGCCAACAAGATTTGACCGGTGGATACGCTCAAAGCTTTCAACAAGAACCGCTTTGACACCAAGAAGAATTGTACCTTTTGCAGCCCAATCACGTGATGAGCCAGTTCCATATTCCTTGCCGCCAATAACAACAAGCGGAATGCCTGCTGCCTGATACTTCATGGAGGCGTCATAGATACTGGTCACCTCGCCAGACGGTTGATGTGTTGTCCAACCACCTTCAGTCCCCGGTGCCATCAGGTTACGCAGGCGTACATTTGCAAATGTGCCGCGCATCATTACTTCATGGTTACCACGGCGAGAGCCGTAAGAGTTGAAGTCTGCTTTCGCAACGCCTTTGGACTGCAAATATTCACCCGCAGGGCTGTCTGCTTTAATCGCACCAGCAGGTGAGATATGGTCAGTTGTGATGCTGTTACCGAGTAGTGCCAGCGGGCGGGCGCCAAAGATATCAGCCGTTGCCGTTACTTCATGGCTCATGCCTTGGAAATAGGGCGGGTGCTGAATGTAAGTACTTTTGTCATTCCATTGGTATGTTTTACCTTCAGAAACGGGTACAGCCTGCCACTCTGGCGTGCCGTCAAAGACATTTGCATAACGGTCAATGAACATCTCGCGGGTCAAGCTTGCGCTGATTGCGGCCTGAATTTCCTGGTTCGTTGGCCAAATATCTCTGAGGTATACATCATTGCCGTTTTGGTCTTGGCCAAGTGGTTCAGTAGTGATGTCGACTTTCATGGAGCCAGCGATCGCGTATGCAACAACAAGCGGTGGTGACGCAAGATAAGACGCCTTTAGGTCTTGGCTTACGCGGCCTTCGAAGTTCCGGTTACCTGACAGTACACTTGCGCAGACAAGGCCGTTTTCGTTGATTGTTTTGGAGATCGGTACCGCAAGTGGACCAGAGTTGCCAATACAAGTCGTACAACCGTACCCTACAAGGTTGAAACCAAGCGCGTTAAGGTGTTCCGTAAGGCCTGCACGGTCGAGGTAATCTGTCACAACCTGTGAGCCGGGGGCGAGTGATGTTTTCACCCAAGGTTTTGACATGAGGCCGAGGGCGTTTGCTTTTTTAGCAACAAGGCCGGCAGCAACCAGCACACTAGGGTTTGATGTGTTTGTGCAGCTTGTGATCGCCGCGATGCAGAGATCACCGTGTGTGAGCGTGAAGCCTTCGCCGTCAACTGCATACTCAGTCAGGTCATCTTTTTTGCCAGCTTTCGTGAGTACCTCATTGATGAAGGAATTTTTGGCGTTATCAAGGTCAACACGGTCCTGCGGGCGACTTGGACCAGCAAGGGCTGGTTTCACGGTCGTGATGTCGAGCTCAAGCGTCTGTGTGTACATCGGCTCTGGGCTGTTCTCATCGCGCCACATGCCTTGTTCTTTGGCGTATGCCTCAACAAGCGCAACGGTCTCTTCCTCGCGGCCTGTGAATGTCATATAATCAAGCGTCTGCTGGGATATCGGGAAGAAGCCACATGTTGCTCCGTACTCAGGACCCATGTTGGCGATAGTTGCTTGGTCAGCAAGGGTAAGCTGGTCAAGACCATTGCCGTAGAACTCAACAAATTTGCCAACAACACCCAGTTCACGCAGCATTTCAACGACACGTAGCACAAGATCAGTCGCTGTAATGCCTTCGTTTAGTTTGCCGGTAAGCTTGAAGCCAACAACCTCTGGAATCAGCATGGAAATTGGTTGGCCGAGCATGGCTGCTTCCGCTTCAATACCACCAACACCCCAACCAAGTACAGCAAGGCCGTTGATCATTGTTGTGTGACTGTCTGTACCGACGCATGTGTCAGGGAAAGCAAATGTTTTGCTGTCTATTTCGTTTGTCCAAACAGTATCTGCGATATACTCAAGGTTCACTTGGTGGCAAATGCCCGTTCCCGGAGGAACGGCATTGAAGTTATCAAAACTTGATTGGCCCCACTTGAGAAATTCATAACGTTCGGCGTTGCGCTGCATCTCAAGGTCAACATTCTGTTTGAAAGATTGTGCCGTACCAAACTTATCGACCATGACGGAATGGTCGATCACAAGGTCACACTGTGCCAATGGATTAATAAGCTCAGGGTCACCGCCCATGGCTGCCATTGCGTCGCGCATAGCGGCGAGGTCAACAACAGCTGGAACACCGGTAAAATCCTGCATCAAAACGCGCGCTGGACGGTAGGCAATCTCATGTGAGATTTTTTGCTTTTTTTGCCAATCAGCAAGGGCCTGTATGTCAGCGGTTTTCACGCTAACGCCGTCTTCATGGCGGAGTAAATTCTCGAGCAGTACTTTAAGCGTGTAGGGGAGACGGGAAACGTCACCGATTTTTTCTGCGGCGGCTGTTAGGCTGTAATAGTCATACTCTTTGCCGTCAACATTGAGGGTGCGGCGAGTGTTTAGCGTATCTTGTCCAACTGATGCCATGAGACCAAGACCTCCATATCAAAGGGTTAAAAAATACAAGCACGCGCTAGCGCACATAAAGGCGCGAAAAATCAACGAAAACTGATGTTAGCTGAGCTGAACTATCTTGCAAGCAAGAGTTTGTTGAAATAATATGCCCGCTGGCCCGCTTTTCCCTTGCTCGTCAGCCTTCTCTGCCGCCCGGGTTTCAAGCTTCATCTAACACTTTTCGTCAGGACCGTCATGAGTTTATACATAAATTACTTAAATGAGATCGAAACTCGAAAAACACAAGGATTGAATCCAAAGCCCATTGAAGATGGAGCGCTTGTAGAAGAGATTATCTCGCAGATCAAAGATACAGGTAACGAGCACCGAGCAGATTCACTTAAGTTTTTTATCTATAACACGTTGCCGGGTACGACGAGCGCCGCGGGTGCAAAGGCCAATTTCTTGAAAGACATCATCCTTGGTAATTCTACCGTTGATGAAATTTCGACAGACTTTGCCTTTGAGCTCCTATCCCATATGAAAGGTGGGACTTCTGTGGATGTCTTACTTGATTTGGCGCTCGGTGATGAGGCATCTGTTGCCGAGAAGGCTTCGAATGTCCTAAAAACGCAAGTTTTCCTTTATGAGGCGGATACTGATCGGCTTGCGGCTGCTTACGCTAGCGGGAACTCGGTCGCGAAAGATATACTCGAAAGTTATGCGAAGGCTGAGTTTTTCACCAAGCTTCCTGACATTGAGGAAGAAATAAAGATCGTAACTTACATTTGTGCTGAAGGTGATGTATCCACTGACCTACTTTCTCCGGGTAATCAGGCACACTCCAGATCAGACCGTGAACTCCACGGGAAATGCATGATTTCTGAGTCGGCGCAGGCTGAAATTCAGGAACTGCAAAAACAGCATCCTGATGCACGTGTGATGCTGGTTGCGGAAAAAGGAACAATGGGTGTTGGTTCTTCAAGAATGTCTGGCGTGAATAATGTTGCTTTGTGGACAGGCAAGCCAGCGAGCCCTTATGTTCCGTTCGTAAACATTGCACCAATTGTTGGTGGCACAAATGGCATCTCTCCAATCTTCCTCACAACAGTTGGCGTGACGGGTGGGATTGGCCTTGACCTCAAAAATTGGGTTAAAAAGCTGGATGCTGCTGGTAACCCGGTCATGGATGAAAACGGTGACCCGGTACTTGAGCAAACATACTCTGTTGAGAATGGTAGTGTTCTTACCATCAATACAAAAACGAAGAAGCTCTATAACGAAGTAGGCGATGAGCTAGTTGATATTTCATCTGCACTCACACCGCAAAAGGTCGAATTTATTAAGGCTCGCGGCTCTTATGCGATCGTGTTTGGTAAAAAGCTTCAAAGCTTTGCTGCGGCAACGCTCGGTACTGATATGCCTGCTGTATATGCTGCTGCCAAAGAAATCTCTCACGAAGGCCAAGGCCTTACTGCTGTAGAAAAAATATTTAACAGAAATGCTGTTGGTGTTTCTTCTGACAATGCGTTGCATGCGGGCTCGGACGTTCGCGTGAAGGTGAATATTGTTGGCTCGCAGGACACGACAGGTTTGATGACATCGCAAGAACTCGAAGCGATGGCCGCAACAGTTATTTCTCCTACAGTTGATGGTGCTTACCAGTCAGGCTGTCATACAGCGTCAGTTTGGGATGTGAAGGCACAAGAAAATATCCCCAAGCTTATGAACTTTATGAACAAATTTGGCCTCATTACTGCGCGAGACCCAAAGGGTGTTTATCACGCCATGACGGATGTTATTCATAAGGTATTGAATGATATCACGGTTGATGACCGGGCCGTTATTATTGGCGGTGATAGTCATACGAGGATGTCGAAGGGCGTGGCCTTTGGCGCCGATTCTGGTACTGTTGCTCTGGCTCTCGCCACAGGCGAAGCAACCATGCCTATCCCTGAATCTGTTAAAGTGACCTTCAAGGGAAGCATGAAAGATTATATGGATTTCCGCGATGTTGTGCACGCCACTCAAGCGCAGATGCTGAAAAAGTTTGGTGACAATGTCTTCCAAGGCCGGATTATTGAAGTGCATATAGGAACGCTACTTGCTGACCAAGCTTTTACCTTTACGGACTGGACTGCGGAAATGAAGGCAAAAGCGTCAATCTGTATTTCTGAAGATGCAACCTTGATTGAATCGCTTGAGATCGCCAAAGGCAGAATTCAGATCATGATTAATAAGGGCATGGACAATGAAGCCAAAACGCTTCAAGGCCTAATCGATATCGCTGACAAGCGTATTGCCGAGATTAAGTCTGGTGAAAACCCTGCGCTCACACCAGATGATACTGCCAAGTATTTCGCCGAGGTTGTCGTGGACTTGGACGAAATAGCTGAGCCGATGATCGCTGACCCGGATGTGAATAATGTGGATGTATCCAAGCGCTATACACACGATACTATTCGTCCTGTTTCATACTATGGTGGAGGCAAGAAAGTAGATCTGGGCTTCGTTGGCTCTTGTATGGTTCACAAGGCTCATATGCTCAAGAACCTAGAGAAGGACGGTGCGGTTAAGTTTAACGCGCCGCTCGTGGTAGCACCTCCAACCTACAATATCGTTGATGAGTTGAAGGCTGAAGGTGACTGGGCAGTATTGCAGAAGTATGCAGGTTTTGAGTTTGATGACGATGCGCCTAAAAATAGCGCTCGTACTGAGTATGAAAACATTCTGTATCTTGAACGCCCTGGCTGTAATCTTTGTATGGGTAACCAGGAAAAAGCTTCAAAGGGTGACACTGTTATGGCGACTTCTACGCGCTTGTTCCAAGGCAGAGTTGTTGAGGATAGTGCGGAGAAGAAGGGCGAATCTTTGCTTGCCTCAACGCCTGTGGTAGTTCTCTCCACGATCCTTGGCCGTACGCCTAGTATGGATGAGTATAAAGCGGCTGTAGCAGGCATTAACCTTACTAAGTTTGCCCCGCCACTTGGTAAAGCGCCAACTACATTTGCTTCCTAGTTAGGGGGTCGGGCTTAGCCCGACAGATATAATTATACCTATTGAGCGGCGTGCATTTTGTGCACCGCTTTCTTTTGTGCGCCATTATTGCCGTGTCGTAGCAGGTTTTTGTTCCCGGCCAATGCTACTAAAGAGGCCACAATTGCAACAAAGACTCCCTATTTTCTTCATTTTTCAGCCTTATTTCGCTCTGATAATCAGAATCGCAAAAAAGAAACGAATGATTTATAGCGAGATAGGCTAATGGCTGACTTTACAACAATGGATTTTATTACATGTCTGATGCTTGCTGGCATTGCGGCAGCAGGTATTGGATACACACGGTCACAGGTTAAAGGTGGCCTGCCATACAGATGTGGCCGTTAAGCGACCCTGATTTATTTAGGGGCGCTCGCTTTAATTGAAAGCGCGTGAATTTTGCCTTTTAGTTCTTCCTTTAGGGCGTCCATCACCATGCGTTGCATGGCAACACGGTTTTTGTCCTCGAACGCAGCTGCTTCAATAACCACTGTGAAATGACTTTCACCAGAACCGTCATGACCCGCGTGTCCGCGGTGGCTTTCACTGTCATTTATGATCTCTAAATGGGCCGGTGAAAGAGCCTCAGTTAATTTTTTTTCGATTAGCCTAGTGACTTCGCCCATTTTAACCTTACTTTCTAATAGTAATCTGCTTCAGAAAAGTGTTCACTCTGTCGGTTTTTTGAACGTGGGAAACAAGCTATTCTTTCTTGAAAGATGTTAGACCACTGGTTCTAATATAGACGACAGTCATTCTTTAGAGTGGTTATCATTAAAGGTTGAGACAAGTGCCAGCAACATGATTGGCATAAAATTGTATGAGGGTGCCCCATGACCGCAACAGCGGCCGAGAAATTGCCGAGTTTGAACTTGCCTGAAAATATGGTTTCAGTGCGAGAAGTGTTTGGAATTGATGTTGATATGCAAGTGCCTGCTTTCGCTGAGCGCACAGAGCATGTGCCTGATGTTGATGCAGCTTATGTTTTTGACCGTGACACGACGCTCGCGGTGCTAGCAGGCTTTAGCCACAATCGCCGGGTTATGGTGCAAGGCTATCATGGTACGGGTAAATCAACGCATATTGAACAAGTGGCAGCACGCCTTAACTGGCCAACAATCCGTGTGAACCTTGATAGCCATATCAGCCGGATTGACCTGGTTGGTAAAGATGCAATCGTTGTGCGTGACGGTAAACAGATTACCGAGTTTCAAGAAGGCATTTTGCCTTGGGCGCTGCAAAGTCCAACGGCGATTGTATTTGATGAGTATGATGCTGGCCGCCCAGACGTGATGTTTGTAATTCAGCGTATTCTTGAGGTGGAAGGTAAGCTTACGCTGCTTGACCAAAACCGTGTGATTCGCCCTCACCCTGCGTTCCGTATTTTTGCGACGGCTAATACAGTTGGGCTTGGTGATACAACAGGCCTGTATCACGGTACGCAGCAGATTAACCAAGGCCAGATGGACCGCTGGAACATTGTTTCCACACTAAACTATCTGCCTCATGCTGTTGAAACAGAAATTATGCTCGCGAAAGAGCCGCACTTTAATACTGAAGAAGGCCGAAAAACTATTGAGAGCATGGTGCGGGTCGCTGATTTGTCGCGCACAGGCTTTATGGCTGGCGATATTTCAACAGTGATGAGCCCCCGTACTGTTCTAACTTGGGCGCAAAATACCCAGATTTTTGGGGATGTTGGTTTTGCCTTTCAGGTTAGCTTCCTCAATAAGTGTGATGAAGCTGAGCGCACCATCGTTGCTGAATATTTTCAGCGTTCCTTTGGGGTTGAGCTAAAGGACAGTGCTGCCAACTTAGTAATGAGTGGCTAAAAGGGCTGTAGGATATGGCCGACGGTAGCCAAAAAAATAAAGAGATATTCGAGCAGGCGATTGGAGCAACCACACGCGCTGTTACGGGGGACCAGTCGGTTGAAGTAAGATTCACCGCTGATGCCCCGGGCGTTGTATCCAATGAAATTCGCGTGCCTCATTTACCGCATAAGGTGCAGGCAAAGGATATTGCGGAAGTGCGCGGTGAAGCAGATGCGCTTGCGCTAAAATACCGACATCATGATACAGGGCTCCACCAGAAGCTTGCGCCAGGCGGGGCGGTTTCGCGTGCAATTTTTGATGCCGTTGAGGTGGCGCGCTATGAAGCGATTGGCGCTCGCCAAATGGACGGCATGAAAGCCAACTTATCTTCGCTGGAAGCAAAACGTGCAGTTGAAAACGGTTTACTTCATCCAAGCGATGACGAACATGGCAAGCTAGCAAATGTTGTTGGCCTTTTGGTTCGAGAACGTTTGACAGGCGAAGCGCCGCCGGAAGAAGCTGTTCTTGCGGTGGAAGGTCAACGTAAGTGGCTTGAAGAATCTGTGGGGCATTTGCTTGATTCCCTTGAAGACAAAATTGAGGACCAGCGCGGATTATCTGTGGTTAGCCGCACCATTATTTCCTCGCTGCTCGGCGAAGGGGAAGGCGAGCAAGCCAGCCCAGAGCAAAGCCAAAACAGTGAAGATCAGCAACAACCGGATAGTCAGGCTGAAGCGGACGATGAAGCAGGCGGCGAAGAAGGCGCAGAGGCTGATGGTGCTGAATCTTCTGAAGACGGTGAAGGTGATGCAGGTGAAGACGAGTCGTCCTCGGAAGCTGGTGTAGATGAGCTTGATGATAGTGATGCGGAAACTGGTGAAGGCAAGCATGAAGGTGCTATCCCGTGGCGGCCAAACCGCCCGCTTGATCACTTGCCTGACGCGCCGTTCTATAAAGTTTTTACCGATGCCTTTGATGAGGTGATCAAGGCGGAAGAGCTTTGTGATGCAGACGAGCTTGACCGCTTGCGGAAATATCTCGATCAGCAAATGGCGCATTTAACGGGTGCCGTTTCAAAGCTTGCTAATCGTTTGCAACGCCGGTTACTTGCGCAACAGCGTCGGCATTGGAATTTTGACCTTGAAGAAGGTGTGCTAGACGCAGGTCGCTTGTCTCGTGTCGTAACGGATCCGTTACGGCCATTGTCGTATAAACTTGAATCGGACACTGAGTTTAAAGATACAGTGGTGACACTTCTGCTTGATAATTCAGGCTCTATGCGTGGGCGGCCTATCTCAATTGCTGCTATTTCAGCAGATATTCTTGCACGCACGCTTGAGCGTTGTGGTGTGAAGGTGGAAATCCTTGGCTTTACGACGAAAGCTTGGAAGGGTGGACAGTCCCGCGAGAAATGGCTGCAGGCTTCGCGTCCGCAAAAGCCGGGCCGGCTTAATGACCTGCGGCATATTATTTATAAAACTGCTGATAGTCCTTGGCGTCGCGCCCGCAGAAATCTTGGTTTGATGATGCGTGAAGGGCTGCTGAAGGAAAATATCGACGGTGAAGCCTTGATGTGGGCCCACAACCGTTTGATTGCACGCCCAGAGGAACGCCGGATTATGATGGTGATTTCAGATGGGGCGCCAGTGGATGATAGTACTTTATCTGTGAATTCAGGTACATATTTGGAAAATCATCTGCGACAAGTCATAAATTGGATAGAATCGCGCTCACCTGTAGAATTAATTGCCATAGGTATTGGCCATGATGTCACGCGGTACTATCAACGGGCCGTCACTATACTTGATGCCGAGCAGTTGGGCGGGGCAATGACAGACCAGCTTGCATCCTTATTTGCAGAAGTGGTGCCCAAGCCGCGCATGCTCAGGTAAAAACCCAAGAAGAAAAAACATGAAAAGTAAAATTGTTGTTCTACTGATCGTTGGTTTTGCGATTGCAGCAGGTGTTTCGAGCTATTATGGCCGAGCCAACCTGGCAAAAGAGCTGAATGCCAAAATGGTTTATGTGCCAGTGACAGCGGACTCCATTGGTATTACGACAATGCCTATTTTACTCAACCCCAGTGACCCGAAGCAAACGACAGTTGGTGAACTTAGGTATGTTGAAGGGTGGGAACTGACCTCAGAAAACGAAGATTTTGGTGGTTGGTCTGGGCTCGTTAAAAAAAATACGGGGCTTCTGGCAATTAGTGACAAGGGTAATTGGTTAGAAACGACGCAAGATGTAAGCCCAGCAAATACGACTATAGATGGGAATGTTTCGCTATTTGACCCGAGTGTTATTGAGGCTGACAAAAGTGATTATGACGCAGAAAGCTTAGTTGCCCTACCTGATGGCTATCTTGTTGGTTTTGAACAAGAACACAGGCTCCTGAAAGTTTCAAAATTAGGGGCTACCGCTGAACTATATGATACAGGGGTCGATCTTAGTGGGTTATCGAGCAACAGTGGTATTGAGGCTATGACTTTACTGCCAAATGGCGATTTGCTGATGTTTGCGGAAAGTGGCCGCAGTACGAGCGGACAAACACCTGCTTGGTTAGTGTCAGGGGACAACCATTATTCCATAGAGTTTTATCCGCCAGAGAATTATGAGGCGACAGATGCGGCTGCTTTACCGGGCGGTGATGTTTTGCTTCTGATGCGCTATTATTCTTTGCTAACTGGTGCAAGCGCCCAGGTGCGTCACATCACTGCGGCTGAGATTAAAAGCGGTGTCATTCGGGGTCGGCAGATTGCGGAAATCAAAGAGCCTTTGAATGTGGACAATATGGAAGGGCTAGATGTGCAGTTTTTGCCGGATGGCACTGTGCGGCTGTTTCTAATTTCAGACGATAATTTCAGTAGCAGGCAGCGAACACTTTTTATGGTGTTTGATTGGAAGCCGGACCAGAAATTGGTTGCTCATTAGGCAATAAAAAACGCCGCGAACTATGCAGCTTGCGGCGTTTCTGAATTCTATAAGCTAGAGGTTGCTTATGCAGCAGCTTCAGCTTTCTTTTTCTTGATGTCTTTCTTCAGCTTCAAAGCAGCAGCTGATAAATCAGTGTCACGCGCTTTCAGAAGGAAGTTGTCCAAGCCGTCGTTATGCTCAACAGAGCGAAGCGCGTGCGTAGAGATACGCAGGCTTACAGAGCGGTTAAGAGCGTCAGAAATCAAAGTAGCTTTAGTCAGGTTTGGTAAAAAGCGGCGGCGAGTTTTATTGTGTGCGTGTGACACATTGTTGCCGGACATCACTCTTTTACCTGTAAGTTCACATACGCGAGCCATGATCTTTATCCTTGTTTTTCTCGGAGCTATAGCCCCGGAATCTTTATTGATCGGTTCAAACCTATGCCCACCACGGACAATAGATTGGCGGCGTATAGGCGATTCGGTGGTCGGGGTCAAGTAGTATCAGGTGCTAGGTTTCTGTAGGCAGCTCGGGCCGGTTGATGTGAAATCGCAAGCTTTCTTCCAGAAGGCGGCCAACAGCGATCAACTGATCCTCCCTAAACATGTTTCCCCATAGGGTGATTGCGTGGGGATGTGGGAAACTTTTACGGTTAACATCAACCTTCTCCACACCAATACGCGGAAGTGTTTGCCTGTTCTCCATGCCCACAGGCAATGTCAGGCTTGGCGTACCTGTATAATTGGTGATGGTAAGTAAGTCGGTAAAGTTAGGACTGATGAGCATATCTACTTTGCTGTATATGCTTGCCATCATTTCCATAATCTGTCGACGGAAACGGTCCACTTGCAGCGCCTCCACAGCAGAAATAAAGTGTGCCGCGCGGAAGGTATTTGGCCAAGCTTCGGGCTCTTGCCATTTTAGTAGGTCGTCTCTGTTGGATAGTGTGAGTTCTTCAAAAGCGGCTGCAGCCTCAACCTCTACTGTCGTGAAAAGGGTATTATAGGGCAGTTCGGGTAAGGTAACCTCGGTGAGCTTAAAGCCCATTTCTTTCAGTAAGGAAAGAACAGCTGTATCAGTCGCGGTTGCCCCCTCGAACCAAGTGGGGTTATAGCCAATTGTAATATCTTCCGCGGCAGATTGCTGTGTGTCATAAGCGAATCCCCAGTCAAGGGCGCAGGGGTCAGCTTTATCGTTTCCATTTAAAGCAGAGAGCACAAGGGCGGTATCTTCTGAGAAGCGGCAGATGGGCCCGAGTTTATCTAGTGACCAACAAAGAGCCATGGCGCCTGTGCGCGGAATACGCCCAAAGGTTGGCCGTAAGCCAACCGTACCACACCGTGCGGACGGCGACACTATAGACCCTAGAGTTTCAGAGCCGATGGAGAACCCACATAAACCTGCAGCAGTTGCTGAGGCTGAACCGGCACTTGACCCTGACGAGCCTTCTTCAATGTCCCAAGGGTTACGGGTATGGCCCGCAAACCATAGGTCATTGTATGCAAGCGCCCCCAAAGCCGTTTTCCCGAGAAGTACAGCTCCGGCATCGCGTAGCCTTTTTACAATTTCAGCGTCTTCTGTTGGAATGCGGTCTTTATAGGGCATCGCCCCCCAAGAGGTTCGTACGCCTCTGGTATCCGCTAAATCCTTAAGGCCGTATGGGATTCCGTGCAGAGGGCCTCTGTCTTTACCATTCCTAAGGTCCACGTCTGCTTGGAATGCTTCTTGCTGCGCGCTGTCTGCAAGCACCGTTATATAGCAATCAAGTTTGCTGTTATGTTTTTTGATGCGCTGGACATAGATGTCTGTCAAACGATTTGAAGAAATGAGACCTGCCCTTAACCATGCGCCTTGTTTCCATATGGGCGCAAACGCAATGTCTTCATCTGATGGGAGCGGTCCTGCCTTTGATGTATCGACAGAAACTTGGTTTGATTGTGTTTTGTAGTTTTCGCTAGGAAGGCGAGGGTCAAAAGTAAGGGCTGGTACATCGCTGTTGTCCAGAGGCGCACCCGTCCGGCGGGCTTTAACGCGGTCAACCATCGCCTCAAGATTGTCGTAAATTTGGGCTCGCTCCGCATCGGTGTAATTCGCAGCAACAAGCTTTTCAGCGATACTTAGGTGAGCGGGGGATGGCAGCGGTGGGGCACTCGGCATATCCTGCGCAGCCGCGGCACCCGCCAGCGCTAGTCCGCTAACGGCGCTAGATGATTTTAGAAACTGCCGCCTGTCCATCCGTTTTTTCATGTACTACTCCCTTACATCCGTCAGCATATCAATAGCCCCGAGCAATGTCAGCTATCTGTTGCGCCTAATAAATAAGCATTGGTAAATTTATAGTGAGCCCTATATGAACGGCGCATTAGTAAGCGACGGCGGATAGCTATGGTGGGCACAATAAAAGCGGTCCTTGGGCCAACGAATACGGGTAAAACCCATTATGCTGTTGAGCGCATGCTTGCCTATTCCTCTGGGATGATGGGTTTTCCACTCCGACTGCTTGCCCGCGAAGTGTATGACCGTGTTGTAGCTGTGAAAGGCAAAAATCAGGTTGCCTTGTTG
>CAXBKT010000017.1:0-38594 GCA_963976155.1 uncultured Kordiimonadaceae bacterium
AGGCATCTGCCTGTAGAAGAATGTTAGAATTAACGTACGAATGTGCGCACCATCCACGTCGGCATCGGTCATGATAACGATTTTATGGTAGCGAAGCTTTTCAATATTGAAGTCTTCACGGCCAATACCCGTACCAAGCGCCGTAATAAGCGTACCAATTTCTTGGCTCTGGAGCATGCGGTCAAAACGCGCTCGCTCAACATTCAGAATTTTACCTTTTAGCGGCAGAATCGCTTGATTCTTCCGATTCCGTCCCTGTTTCGCTGAACCGCCCGCACTGTCACCCTCCACTATGAAGATTTCAGCTTTGGAAGCATCGCGTTCTTGGCAATCTGCAAGTTTTCCGGGCAGGGATGCAATATCGAGCACACCTTTGCGCCTCGTAAGCTCACGCGCTTTACGCGCCGCTTCACGTGCAGATGCCGCATCGATGATTTTCTGGATTACCGCTTTAGCTTCATTCGGGTGTTCGCCAAACCATTCACCAAGTTTGTCGTTCACAAGCCCTTCAACAGCAGGCCGCACTTCAGACGAAACAAGTTTATCTTTGGTCTGACTAGAGAACTTCGGATCAGGCGCTTTTACCGAAACAACTGCTGTCAAACCCTCACGAGAATCATCGCCTGACAAACTAATTTTAGTTTTTTTGGCGATGCCGCTTTCATTCACATAGTTATTGATCGTCCGCGTCAGTGAAGCCCTGAACGCGGCCAAATGGGTACCGCCATCCCGCTGTGGGATATTGTTTGTAAAGCAGAGAACATTTTCATGATAACTGTCATTCCACTGCAGGGATATCTCTACACCTACGCCGTCTTTTTCACCGGTAATAGTGATCGGATCACCAATCTGGCTGTTTTTATTACGGTCCAGATATTTCACAAATTCGGTAATGCCACCTTCATAGTAAAGGTCAACATCCTGTGTATCTGCGTGACGGTTGTCTTTCAAATAGATATGGACACCAGAGTTCAGGAAAGCGAGCTCCCGGTACCGGTGGATCAGTTTATCAAAGTCAAATTCAATAAACTGGAATGTATCAAGAGACGGCAGAAAAGTTACTTCTGTACCCTTTTTACCGTCTGCATCACCAACAACCTTCAGGTCACCAATTGGCTCTCCTTTTTCAAAGCGCATGAAATGCTCTTTGCCCTCACGCCAGATACGAAGCTCAAGCCAGTCAGAAAGTGCGTTCACAACGGAAACACCCACACCGTGCAAACCACCAGAAACCTTATAGCTATTTTGGTCAAATTTACCACCAGCATGGAGCTGGGTCATAATAACCTGAGCAGCCGAAACACCTTCTTCCTCGTGGATATCCACTGGAATACCACGCCCGTTATCCGTCACCGAACAGCTACCATCGGGGTTAAGTGTCATAGTCACTAGATCACAGTGGCCAGCAAGTGCCTCATCGATCGCGTTATCGGAAACCTCAAACACCATATGGTGGAGGCCTGAGCCATCTTCGGTATCACCGATATACATACCTGGACGTTTTCTTACAGCATCAAGGCCTTTGAGGACCTTAATCGAATCCGCGCCATATTCTTGTTCTGCGTTTTCTACGTCACTGTCGCTCATATTTTCACTCATTGTTCGGTGATCCCCTGTTTACTGATCCGACGACTGGATCGTGCCGTCAAACACATTAAAAAATTCTGCTTTACCAACCACCCCATCAAAGAGGTTTCGGTCGGTGCCCGTTAGCCAACATTGGCTACCAAGTGAGGATAAAGCTTCAAAAAGCGCCCCCCTCCGGTCGGCGTCCAAATGGGCCGCCACTTCATCCATCAGCATCAAGGGAGCTTGCCCCTTCAGTGCCGCCTGCAATCTTGCGTTTGCGAGCACGAGCGCCACCAGTAACGCCTTTTGCTCCCCCGTGGAGCAGAGGTCCGCTCGCATACCTTTCGGGGCATGGGTCACAATAAGGTCCGTTTTATGGACCCCGTCGCCTGACCGTCCTCTCGCGCCATCAAGTTTGCGCCTTGCCGATAATCGATCCCGAAACATCGTCTCAACTTCGACCGGCGCATGCCCTTCAGCCAGCATTCCCTCTAACCAACCATCAATAGCGAGTTCAGCCTTTGGGAATGGGCCTTCATCACCTTCTTCAAGCTGGCCGGCCAATTGGCCTGCAAACTCAAGCCTGGCGACCGCCACCGCGACACCGTGCTCTGCCATCTTTGCTTCCAGTGCACTGTACCAAGCACTATCTGCCAATGGCCCTTTATCCGTCAAAAGCCGGTTGCGTTCCCGCATAACCCGCTCATAAGCGCCAACCTGCCTACTATGGTCAGGGAATAACCCCAAAACCATTCGGTCCAAAAACCGTCGCCGCGAAGATGGACCTTCAATAAACAAACGGTCCATCTGAGGTGTCAACCAGCCGACTGACCAGCGCTCACCAAAAGCATTACTATTTGCAACCGTTTGGCCATCAAGTCTGACGGCCCGCTTAACGGTGGCATCGTCCGCAGGCTGTTCTATACCAGTGCCTGCCTTAATAGCTTCCGCGCCAACATCAACAGTTGCAGCAACTGCCCAAGTACCACCACCATTTTGCCGGGCAACTTCACCAAGAGCAGAGCGCCTTAACCCGCGGCCTGGTGCCAAATAACTAATTGCCTCAAGTACGTTGGTTTTCCCCGCCCCATTTGGGCCCGTTAAAACCACCAATGGTTCTGTACACTTTGGAGCAATTTGCGCCCGATCATAGCAGCGGAAATCTGTTAGCGTCAGCTTAGAAACAAAAACATGCTCACTGTTATTCGCTATATCCGTCATCCCACACAGTCTTCACGAATACGGTGAAGGGCATACAACAATGTACCTTCTTCGCGACTTTTATCCTCAATACCGATTTTAAACCCGCATCGGCATCAGAACATACAGCGCTGCATCATCCAGAACATCTTTCACAACAGTTGGCGCTGATGGATCAGCAAGAAGCACTTGAACTGTTTCACCCTCTACCTGCGAAAGAATATCGAGCAAATACCGGCTATTGAAACCAATCTCAAACGAATCTGCAGAATATGAAGCAGCAAGTTCTTCCGTCGCAGTGCCGCTATCAGGGCTATTCACAGACAGCGTCAGTGTATCTTCACCGAGTGACAATTTCACAGAGCGTGTTTTATCCGAACTAATAGTTGATACGCGGTCGACAGATTCCGCGAACACACGACAATCCATTTCAAGCATCTTATCGTTACCCTCAGGGATAACACGGCTATAATCTGGGAAAGTACCATCAATCAGTTTCGATGTAATCACCGCACCGGCAAAGCTGAAACGAATTTTAGTATCAGACAACGACACGTCAACGATACCATCAATTTCGTCAATCAGCTTCCGTACTTCGCCAACAGTTTTGCGTGGAATAATAATACCAGGCATACCAACCGCGCCCTCAGGCACGTCTTGGTCCACTTGTGCTAGACGGTGACCATCTGTCGCCACAGCACGCAGAACAGAGCCATTCTCTGTACTCGCCACATGCAAATAGATACCATTAAGATAATAACGCGTTTCTTCAGTTGAAATAGCAAAGCGCGCCTTATCAATCAGTCGCTTGAGTTCCTCAGCTGCCACCACAAAACGATGCGGCAAATCACCTTCACTCATTACCGGGAAATCTTCTTTATCGAGACATGCAAGCGTGAAACGTGAGCGACCCGCCTTCACAACCAAACGGTCGTTCTCTTCAACGGACAATTCAACTTCTGAGCCATCAGGTAATTTACGCACGATATCAAAGAGCGTATGCGCAGGAACTGTTGTTGATCCAGGCTGCACAACAACTGCTGCTGTTTTCTCAATGATTGCAATATCAAGATCCGTCGCGGTCATTGCAACTGTGTCGCCGCTCGCTTCGACCATCACGTTGGACAAGATCGGAATAGTATTCCGACGTTCAACGACTGACTGTATGTGCCCCAAAGTTTTAAGAAGGCTATTCCGTTCGATAGTGACTTTCATGAATGATTTCTTCTTATCTGACTGCGTTTAACCCGAAAAGTAGGTGTGCTGCCGCTCCGTGTCTCAAGGTCATTTATTCTCTGCCTAAAGCAGCATCAAACAGATGACCTAGATCCCCCTCGAATCAACAAGCAATTTTTCATCAGGAACAATAACGATTTTCACCTTGTAAACCAAAGAAAAAACTCGAAAAAGTCGCTTTTTTTTAGGGAAAGAATCTCAGGTCGAATCAAATTAGATTCGACCGAGTCGCTAAATACGTGATCTTGAAGATAAAATACTAGACTGTCCTCAGCGTAATCATGCCTCCAAAAGGCGGGTAAGGCGGGTAATGTCCTCGTCAAGTTGACTATCATCACGCCGCAAATCTTCGATTTTGCGGACTGCGTGCATAACTGTTGTATGATCACGACCACCAAATCGTCTACCAATTTCAGGCAAACTACGCGGCGTCAACTGTTTCGCCAAATACATAGCTACCTGTCGCGGGCGGGCAATATTACGCGCGCGGCGCTGCGAAAGCATCTCCGACAAACGCAAATTAAAATAATCCGCAACAGCACGCTGAATTTCGTCAATGGTCAACTTACGGTCATTCGCACGAATCAAGTCCTGCAAGACGTCCCGTGTCATCTCCATTGTGATTGGCCGCCCCACGAGGGTCGCATATGCCACTACGCGGTTCAAGGCACCCTCGAGTTCGCGCACATTGGAAGCAATCCTTCGGGCGAGAAACTCCAGCACTTCAGCAGGCACGATAACATCGTGCGCAAGCTCTGCCTTCGACTGCAAAATACCAAGACGCAACTCATAATCAGTTGGATGAATATCCGCAACAAGCCCCCACCCCAACCGAGAAATAATCCGGTCCTCAATACCCTCTAAATCAGTTGGCGATCGATCGGCCGTAATAACCACTTGGCACCGATTATCGATTAGGGCGTTGAAAGTATGGAAAAACTCTTCCTGAGTACTATCCTTGTTAGCAATAAATTGCACGTCATCAACCATCAACAAGTCAACTGTACGGAACTTCTGCTTAAAGGCATGTGTATCTTTGAAACGCAGCGCCGCAATAAATTCAAACATAAATTTTTCGGCAGAAACATAAGCCACACGCTTATGCGGTTGGCTTTTCTTCACTTCCCATGCGATTGCATGCATCAAGTGCGTTTTACCAAGCCCCACACCACCGTGTAAAAAGAGCGGATTGAAAGTTACCTCATTTGATTCGGCAATGCGCTTAGCTGCTGCATAAGCAAGCTCATTGGATTTACCAACAACAAAACTATCAAAGGTATACTTGGGGTCAAGCGCCGCGCCCTCTTCAATAGGCGCTGAGATAGCACTCCGTGCGGAAGCAACCTCATCTATTCGGCCTACAGAATTTGGGCGTTGAATCTCTTTTCTCGCGGAAAGTCGAATTGAAAGCGTTCTAATGCGCGGATCTTCAGCCGCGAAAAAATCCTGAATGCGCGGCGCATAATGGCGCTGAATCCAATCCCTTACAAATTTAGTGGGGGCAGACAATTCTACAGTGCCCGCATCTACCCCATTATACCCAAGCTGCCCAAGCCAGGTTTTATACGCATGCTCACCAAATTCGTGTTTGAATTTATCACAAACCCGTGCCCACGGTGATTGTTCTACCTCAATGCCCATCTGAGCGGAGGCTGCCCCCGTCACGCCCATGTTATTTAACTCCCTGTCAGCCATTAGGCCAATACTCCACGGTATACTCACCATACCGATCTAAGCCGATCAATAGCTGCGTATTCCCTCATATATGCCACACGCCGTACCTGTCTATGCACCCCCTACAAGCGCAAAAACCAGCGTTCTGCCAAATGGCAGATAACACCCTTTAATTATGCCCAAAGCGGCGGCGCAACCCCAGCAAAAACCCTTAGCCTGAGTCGCTTTCGAGCCACTCCCTTTGCGGGAAGACTGGATGCCCGAGAGGCCCACCGAATGCGTTTAGAGAAGATACATAGGGGCCTAGGCAGCAGCAACTGAATCATGCGCTTGACAGAAAGATTCTTTGACTTCCTATGGTGGATAATCTGATTCCCCACAAGATATTGATTCCGGTCAATAGCGGTCATTAAAGCGTGCGCGCTTTGTTCTCAGACATCTGTCCCAAAATGAAAAAACCACACCGAAACGGTGTGGTTTTAAAATACTCTAATTGCCCTTTTAGGGCGAATCAGCACTCAAGTGTTATGCAAGAGCTTTAACGCTTTGTGACAAGCGTGAAACTTTTCTAGAAGCAGTCTTCTTATGAAGAACACCTTTCGTAACACCGCGCATGATTTCAGGCTGTGCGTCTTTCAGTGCAACATTTGCTGCGCTCTTATCACCAGCTGTAATCGCGTCTTCTACCTTGCGGATGAAAGTACGGATACGGCTTACGCGTGATTTGTTAACGTCTGCTTTACGAGCGTTAACACGAATACGTTTCTTGGCTTGAAGTGTATTTGCCATTTTCTTTTTCAACCTTCGTAAGGAAACGCTTCCTACAATCAGCATTGTTGCCGGTTGGCGCGCTTGCCTATCATTAATTCTTTTGCTTGCCCGCCCAGTGCCACAAAACGACAAAGCGAGAACTATGTAATTCGAGGTGGGTCTATATACCCGTTAAACCCCTAGGTCAAGTATCAAAAAGCCCAAAAACATAAGTATTCCCAGCCTTTCCGATTCGTTTGGATATGAATCCGCCTACTTATTCTTAAATTGTGGTTGGCGTTTTTCAATGAAGGCATTCATGCCTTCTTTCTGATCTTCTGTTGCAAACAAAGAGTGGAACACCCGGCGCTCAAAGAGTAAGCCTTCAGTTAGCGTTGTCTCCAGCGCACGATTTGTAGCTTCTTTCGCAAGTAATACAGACGGCGTAGACAGTTCTGCAATTGAAGAAGCAATCTCTAATACAGCGTCTACAAGATCTTCTGTCGGCACAATTCTACTAGCAAGCCCAGCGCGTTCAGCTTCCGTTGCATCCATCATTCGACCGGTTAAAACCATGTCCATCGCTTTGGATTTACCAACGATTCGCGTTAAACGCTGTGAACCGCCCATACCGGGAATAACACCGAGCTTTATCTCAGGTTGCCCAAACTTAGCGTTCTCAGCAGCCACAATAAAGTCACACGCCATCGCCAGCTCACAGCCACCGCCTAAGGCATAACCAGCCACAGCAGCAATCACAGGCTTATGGATGCGCGCAAACACATTGTTAAAGGATGCAAACTTGTCCTCTTTCAACACATCAGCATAATCTTGCTCTGACATCTCTTTAACGTCAGCACCAGCTGCGAATGCTTTTTCGCTGCCAGTAATAACCACTGCACCGATCTCATCGTCAGCATCCAGCGCCAAAAGCGCCTCGCCAATCTCTTCAAGAAGTTTCTTATTCAGCGCGTTAAGCGCATCAGGGCGATTAAGTGTAATCAGCCCCACACCTTCTTGCTTATCGAGCAGGATCGTTTCAAAAGTCATGGATGAGCCTTCTTCTTGGTCCTATCTTTAGTCCCATTCCCTAATGGTCTCAGGCAATATTTGCAAAGCAATTTATGGCTAACTGTTATCATTCACCTAGATATAGCTAACTTGCAGGCTCAAGCCGCAAGATGATGAGCGCCTCAGAAGCAGCAGGTGCTTGATCTAGAAAAACCAAAACATTTTTTTCGCGCAAACACCGCATACCTTGTGGCACACGATCACACTTCCAGCCAAATACAGGAAGCTCCTTAGCATATGCATCCAGAACGTTTCCGCCACTTTCCTGAGCGCGAATCGCTGTTTCAGCAACGGTACCACTTGGCACATCAAAAACGACTCTGTCACCAGAATGTTCTTCAATGCCTGCTAGAAGGGGTACATCAGGAAAGCCTTCTATAAAAACCTGATTTGCTTTTACGGCACCACTCAAAGTCATGGCCGCAAAAATCAGTAGATAGTTCATTTTCACTATCCTGCTCCACAGATGTCTAATTCGCATTACGACTGCTAGTCCTCTTTATTTCTGGCATTTAGGGCAAAAGAATGTCGAACGATTCGATTGCACAATGCGCGCCACAGTACCACCACACTCAGGCTTTTGACAGTCTTCTCCTTCACGGCCATATACTTTAAAAGAATGCTGAAAATACCCTAACTCACCATCAACTTGGGCATAATCCTTAAGTGTGGAGCCTCCCGCCTCTATGGCTCGCCCAAGAACATCTCTTATTATAGGAACCAAAAGCTTAACCGGTTCACCGGCAACCGATTGAGCCGTACGCTCAGGGTGCAGGCCTGCCTGCCACAAGGCCTCACAAACATAAATATTACCCAACCCAGCCACAATACGCTGATCTAACAGGGCGGTCTTTATGTTTGCGCGCTTATTGGCAAAGGCTGTGTCTAATACACCTTCATGAAAGCCGTTCCCGAGTGGCTCTGGACCAATATTTTTCAACAATGCATGCTGATCAGCGCTTGCGGTGTCGGTAAAAGTAATAATACCAAACCGACGCGGGTCTGTATAAACTACATGGTCCCCACGTTCAGTTATCAAACTCACATGATCATGTTTACCAATCTCCGGAGTTTCACCGTCCTTATATATAGTCACCCGCCCCGACATACCGAGATGCAGGATAAGAATGAGGTCATCCTCAAAGTCCATGAGGATGTATTTAGAACGGCGCCTTAAGGCAACAATCCGGTTCCCCTCTAAGCGATTCGAAAAATCAACCGGTATTGGAAATCGCAAATTTTCGCGGCGGGCAATCGCTTTTTTTATTGTCACACCCTCGAGTATAGGGAGTAAACCACGCCTTACAGTTTCAACCTCAGGGAGTTCGGGCATAATGTCGCGCTTAACTTTCTATATCTAAACAGGCTGGTATGCTTGTGCAGGCTCGGTTATGGTCCGCCCAACATATGGTACCAATAATACTCTAAAGACAAGGTAAGTGGCTAACATGTCAAGCGCCAACGAAACAGAAGCACCTGCAGCAAGCGGCGAGGAAACCACCACCCATTTTGGTTTCCAAACTGTCAATGAAACTGACAAGGCGGGCATGGTAAAAGGTGTCTTCAATAGTGTTGCGGACAAATACGACATTATGAACGATGTGATGAGTGTTGGCATTCACCGCATCTGGAAAAACTCACTCATCGATAGCCTTAACCCTAGAAAAGGTATGCAGCTATTGGATGTTGCGGGCGGAACCGGTGATATTGCTTTCCGCTTTTTGGATGCAGCCCCCGACGGGCATGCCATTGTCTGTGACATTAACGCCGAGATGCTAAGAGTAGGTAAAGACCGAGCAACTGAACAAGGTTACAGTGAAGGTACCGAGTTTGTTTGCGGCGATGCCATGAAATTACCGGTGCCTGATAAATCTGTTGACGCTTACACAATAGCTTTCGGTATACGCAACGTAACCCGTGTTGACGAGGCCATTGCCGAAGCATACCGAGTGCTCAAGCCCGGTGGTCGTTTTTTATGCTTGGAGTTTAGCCCGCAAGTGGTGCCCATTCTACAAAAATCCTATGACACCTATAGTTTCAATGTCATCACGAAGATGGGCGAACTCATTACAAAGGACCGTGAAAGTTATCAATATTTTGTCGAATCGATTCGCCGTTTCCCAACACCAAATAAATTTGAAGCTATGATAAAAGAAGAGGGTTTCTCGCGCGTATCTTACCGTAGCATGAGTGCTGGTATAGCCTGCATCCACAGCGGCACAAGAATATAAAGGTATCGTGAGCGTGCGCATTCTAATGCATTTAATACAGCTATTTTTGCTCGCTGCGGGGCTGCGACGGTATGGTGCAATCCGCGCCCTCGAAAGTATCGCAGAAGTACCAAGTTGGGCACCCCGTCTTTTACGGCTTGTTACATTCTATATACCACGCAAAATCAAACTGCCTGACACAAACGGCGAAAGGCTTGCCTTGGCTCTTGCCGGAATGGGACCAGCTTATATCAAGCTTGGCCAAACACTGGCAACGCGTCCTGACCTAGTTGGTCAGCCTATTGCTGACGGCCTCACTGCCCTTCAAGACCGCCTACCAGCCTTCGCCTTTAAGTATGTACGCTCTACAATCGAAGAAGAGCTTGGCGGTACACTTGAAAGCCATTTCAGCACATTTAACGAAACACCGGTTGCCGCCGCTTCCATTGCCCAAGTGCATCAAGCCACTACCACCGCCGGCATTAAGGTCGCAGTTAAAATTTTACGACCTGATATCGAAAAACGGTTCAAGCGTGATCTGTCCCTCTTTGATTGGCTCTCGCTCCTCGCAGAGAGACATAGCCCGGAAGCTCGCCGCTTACGCCTTACAAAAATCGTCCACAAAGTACGTGAAACTGTTTTGCAGGAAATGGATTTGCGTCTGGAAGCTGCGGCAGCGGCTGAACTTGCTGGCAATATGGCTGGTGAACAAAATTACCGCCTACCCAAGGTGGAATGGGACTTAACAGCCCGCCGAATACTCACCCTCGAATGGATTGACGGCGTTAGACTTGCTGATAAAAAAGTGCTTAAGGACGCTGGCCACAACTTACCTCTACTTGGACGCACCATTGTACAAACCTTCCTCACACAAGCCCTTCGAGACGGCTATTTCCATGCTGACCTTCATCAAGGCAATCTAATCGTAGAACCTTGTGGCCGGATAGTTGCTGTTGATTTTGGCATCATGGGGCGTCTCACCAAAATGGAACGCCGTTTCCTTGCTGAGATTCTATTTGGTTTTATCCGCCGCGACTATCGCAGAGTTGCTGAGGTACATTTCGATGCAGGTTATGTGCCCCGAAGTGAAAGTTTGGAAGAATTCACACAAGCACTGCATTCAATTGCAGACCCAATTATGGATTTGCCTATAGAGGAAATATCAGCAGGCAAGCTATTAGCGCAGCTTTTCGCAACAACAGAGCGCTTCAAAATGCAAACTCAGCCGCAGTTACTGCTACTGCAACGCACAATGGTAATGGCTGAGGGCATGGCACTGCACCTTAACCCCCAAGCTAATATGTGGGATATTAGTGAGCCAGTAATTGAAACATGGGTGCGCGAGAACTTATCGCCTGAAGTAAGGCTCGCCGAGGCCATCAACCAAATACCTCGGCTGATCGAACGGCTTCCATCCCTCATGGAAAAGTGGTTAAGTGAAGAAGAATCACCCGAAGAAGCGCCTGCGCCTCTAAGCGCCCCACAAACCAAATTATGGCCTTTCGCGCTTGGCTTAGTAACAGGCGCAGCTATCCTCAAAATCATCACAATGTAAGGCTATTGCGCCAATCTGGTTTTTGCAGGACACTGTCTCTTCCATTAAGGGGAGGAAACAATGGAAGATATCCTACGTAAATTTGACCCTATCGCGGCGCTAGTCGGCCGCCTGTTACTTGCGTTAATCTTCATTGCTACAGGTTTTGGTAAAATGGCGGGGGACCCCGCTGGCACCATTGCCTATATGGAAGCTATGGGCGTGCCCGGCTTTCTATTTTGGCCAACCGCCTTGTTTGAAGCACTCGCAGGGCTCGCGATCCTAGTCGGCTTTAAAACACGCATAGTCGCTTTTCTGCTCGCGGGCTTTTGCCTTGTAACGGCTGTGCTCGCACACGCCGACTTTGGCGACCAAATACAAATGATTCTCTTTATGAAGAATGTATCTATGGCAGGTGGTTTCTTGATCCTGATGCGTTTCGGGGCAGGGGAAATGAGCCTCGACAATAGAGCTGCTTCAAGCGAGTAGCAGAGCATAAACTGAAGGTGGTATTTACTTTGCCACCTTCCACCCCCAAGCTAACCACATCAATTCAACATGATAGGCCAGCTTATGTTTAGATATTATTTGACCATCTCGCTCAGAAATATACTGAATAATAAGCTGTTTTCTACGGTGAATATTGCTGGCCTTTCTATTGGCCTATCCGCCGTCATGTTAATCACCCTTTATGTATGGGATGAACTGACTTTTGACAGACACCTGTCCAACAAAAACAACCTTTATAAATTAGAGCTTAAAACCGATTTCCCGGGTAGAGGCGAGGAATATAAAGCAATCACTGCCGGTGCGGTCTCCTCAGGCCTCAAAACGGAATACCCTGACCTTATCAAGCGCGCCACTAGACTGCGCATGTCATCCAACATCATCACCGTTGGTGACCTGAACATCAGCGAAGAAATTACACGCGCGGACCCCTCTTTTTTCGAAATATTCGATCTTGAATATATTGCAGGGAACGCTGAAACCGCATCGCCTGATATGTCAACAGTTGCCTTATCTGAAGCCATGGCGATCAAATATTTTGGTGACACAAATAATATTAGTCAAACACTACAACTGGATGATGGTAAAAGTTACCGCGTGGGTGCCATCTATAAAAACTTCCCGCGAAACACCCATATCAGACCCAATTTTATTTTCCCTCTGCCTTCCAGTAATGACGACCTAGTTTCAGAAGACAACGGTTGGTGGAACATTGGTTACAACACCTATGTGGAACTTCCTGAAGGGATGGCCGTGAGCGCCCTGCAACATGCGCTTTCGGAGCTAGTTAACCGCCACCTCGGTGAAATTGTTCCCGGAAAAACTGCAAGCAGCAATTATAACTATAAAATTATACCCTTCCATGATGTTCATTTTGAAACTGCTGCGTCAGACGCGGGCAACCCCACTATACTTGCTGGCTTTGCCGCAATCGCCCTTATCATCCTTTCCATCGCTACCTTCAACTTCTTGAATATGACCTTGAGCCGAACAGTGACACGTGCCCGTGAAGTCGCCATCAGAAAGGTGTTTGGGGCAGGAAAGCTCAGCATCATTGGTTTAATCCTGTGCGAAACCCTTGTAACTGTTGCTATCTCACTGATCATCGCCGCCGTCATGACTGAAATGTCCCTAGTGTGGTTCAATGACTTTGTAACAAAAGTCCTGACACTTGGTGCCTTGGCGACGCCAACCTTCATGGGTGCCCTTATTCTATTGATTGCGCTCATCGCAGTTGGTGCCGGATTTTATCCTGCCTCTTTGTTTGCAAGGTCTCGGCCCGCCAAGGTACTCGGTGGTGGTAGGTCAAACACCAAAGCCATGTCGCGACTTGGTACACTTATCGTCACTGTTCAATTCGCAGTAGCAATCGCGCTCATCATCGCTTCAACGGTGATTTATCAGCAAATCCAATATAGCCAGAATATGGACCTCGGCTACGATAAGGAAAATCTCCTGTTAATTTCCGGACTTGGCCATCCATCAGTGAACCCTTCCGTGCAAAACCTGAAGCATCGCCTCAGTGACCACCCAGACATCACGAGTGTTGCACTGACAGACCAAGCACCCGGCGGCACATACGGCTGGATGGAGAGTGTCACAACAGTAGACGGCAAAGCGCTGCCTCAGCGCATCGCTATTCGTGGCATGATTATTGATCAGAATTTCACGGATACATTCGGCATGAAACTCGCCGCTGGCCGCATGTTGTCACAGGGTCGTTCAAGCGATTTTTCGCGGCGGCTGAATAGTGACTATGCCGGCAGTTATAATATTGTGATCAATGAAAGCGCTGTACAAACCCTTGGTCTGGGGAGTGCCGTGAGCGCTGTTGGTAAAACATTAGGTGAAAACGGCGCATGGACAATCGTCGGTGTCATTGCAGATTATCATATAGGGTCTTCGAAAAAGGCTGTGCCGCCAATGATGTTCAATATGGATGAGCAAGGCTTTC
Organism: uncultured Kordiimonadaceae bacterium; assembly: GCA_963976155.1. Classification (GTDB taxonomy): domain Bacteria; phylum Pseudomonadota; class Alphaproteobacteria; order Sphingomonadales; family Kordiimonadaceae; genus Kordiimonas. The sequence goes on from CAXBKT010000017.1 coordinate 13,706, forward strand.
AAATTCTTGCCCTCCGCTTCCAAACGAACAACCTCTCCAAACTCATGGCTGATATAGATACTATTTGGGAAGATATTGTCCCTCACCGTCCGATTCGCAGCCAATTTATGGATGACCGCCTATCGGCCCTCTATCAGGTTGAACAGCAACAAGGCCAAATATTTACCCTTTTTGCCAGCCTCGCCGTGTTGGTTTCCTGCATTGGGCTATATGGCCTCGTCGCCTTTAGCGTTGCAAAACGGACCAAAGAGATCGGCATTAGGAAAGTGCTCGGTGCCAGCACAGCCATGATTACACGCAAAATCATTTGGGACTTTTCCAAACCAGTGCTTATAGCCAATATTATCGCCTGGCCAATTGCAGGCCTCATCATGAGAAACTGGCTAACAAACTTTAGCTACCATATCGAATTGAGTGTTACGCCTTTCCTTGCCGCCGCCGCCTTGGTTCTTGTCTCGGCTACACTGACTGTCGGGAGCCACGCTGTGCGCGCTGCCCGTGCCAAGCCAATTAACGCATTGCAGCACACTTGACACCCTGCACGCCTAAATAGGTTTTTTTCAAAATAAGGTCGTGATTGCAGCTGCGACGAAACCTCACTATATGTCAGGGGAACAGTTTGAAAGGGCACTATGCTAAACGGCAAACGCATATTACTCATTATTGGCGGCGGGGTTGCAGCCTATAAGGCACTTGAGCTTGCACGGCGCCTGATGGAACGCGGCGCTACTGTTAAAGGCATTCTCACCTCTGGCGGTCAGGAATTTATCACGCCACTCAGTGTTGCGAGCCTCACCAACAATGAGTGCTACACGGACCTCTTCTCGCTTAAAGATGAAGCTGAGATGGGCCATATCCGCCTATCCCGTGAAGCTGACCTTATAGTTATTGCCCCAGCAACAGCTGACCTTATGGCCAAAATGGCAGGTGGTATCGCCAATGACTTGGCGTCAACCGTGCTGCTCGCGACCGACAAACCGGTGATGGTTGCACCCGCGATGAACGCGCAGATGTGGGACCACCCAGCAACAAAACGCAACATCGAGACACTGAAATCAGATGGTATTCATTTTGTAGCTCCCGGCTCAGGCATGCTGGCCTGCGGCGAAATTGGCGCGGGCCGATTAGCGGAAGTGCCTGACATGGTCGAAGCAATTGAAGAATTTTTCCACGGCAACATTCAGCCGCTAACCGGAAAACACGCTGTGGTCACGGCTGGCCCAACGCACGAACCCATCGACCCTGTGCGCTATATCGCGAACCGTTCGTCTGGCAAACAAGGCTTTGCTGTCGCAGGTGCACTTGCCGCACTCGGCGCAAAGGTCACACTGGTTGCAGGGCCAGTTACTGAAGAAACGCCGCCCGGTGTGAACCGCGTTGATGTTGAAACGGCGCTACAGATGAAAGCAGCTGTTGATGATGCGCTCCCCGCCGATGTAGCCGTATGTGTTGCAGCTGTTGCTGACTGGCGCGTTGAAAACGATGTGGGCCAAAAACTCAAGAAAACAAAAGACGGCCTTCCAGACTTCCAACTAACAGAAAACCCGGACATTCTAGCGGGTCTTTGCAGCAGAACTGATAACCGGCCAACACTTGTTATTGGCTTTGCTGCTGAAACCGAAAATATTGTTGAATATGCTACGGTGAAACGCACCCGGAAAGGCTGTGACCTGATTGTCGCGAACGACGTGTCAGCAACCACCGGAATTATGGGCGGCGCAGACAATGAAGTGCATATTATTTCCGAATTTGGTGATGAAGCTTGGCCAAAACTCAGTAAAACTGAAGTTGCCAGCAGACTTGCCCTGAAAATTGCCGATATATTAGAGAGTAAGTAACTATGTCATTTGATCCCATGCCGCACAGTGTCACCATCGAAGTAAAACGCCTACCGCACAGTGAAGGCCTGCCTCTCCCAAAATATGAAACAGAAGACAGCGCTGGCATGGACCTTTATGCCGCACTCGCAGAAGGTGAAAGCATAACTCTCGGTGCCCTTGAGCGCGCGATGATCCCAACGGGCCTCGCGATGGCATTACCGCACCGATACGAAGCGCAAGTACGTCCGCGCTCGGGCCTCGCGGCCAAAAATGGTGTAACAGTTCTCAACACACCCGGCACCATTGACGCGGACTACCGAGGTGAAGTGAAGGTGATTCTCGTCAACCTATCTCACGAGCCCTTCACCATTGAGCGCGGCATGCGCGTGGCGCAAATGATCATCGCACCTGTTACCCAAGGCGCATGGACAGAAGTTGATGAACTGGGTGAAACTGAACGCGGTGAAGGTGGTTTTGGCTCCACAGGAGTGAAGTAACAGCTGTGGATTTTACTGACGAACAACTTGAACGCTATGCGCGCCACATCATCCTGAAGGAAGTTGGCGGCGCTGGGCAAATGGCGCTACTGAATGCCCGCGTGCTTGTGGTCGGTGCGGGCGGGCTTGGTGCGCCGATGCTCATGTATTTGGCGGCGGCTGGCGTTGGCACGATTGGCATTATTGATGATGATTTGGTGGAAATATCGAACCTGCAACGGCAAATTATCCACCAAACACCTGATGTGGGTGCCGCGAAAGTGGAAAGTGCCGCAGCAAAAATCCGCGCCCTAAACCCTGACGTGAAGCTAACCCTTTACCAAGAACGTCTAACACCTGAGAACGCCTCTGACACTATCGGCGCTTACGATATTGTCGCGGACGGTACGGATAATTTCAAAACCCGGCATTTGATTTCTGACACCTGCGTTGCCCTCAAAAAAACGCTCGTGTCCGCCGCGCTTGGTCCGTTCGAGGGGCAGCTCGCCACCTTCAAACCACATGTGGGTGATAGTTTGCCGTGCTATCGCTGTTTCCTGCCAACTGAGCCAGCCCCCAACGAACAGCGCACCTGCTCAGACTTTGGCATCCTCGGTGCTGTCGCAGGCGTTGTTGGCAGCTTGCAGGCGCTAGAGGTTCTCAAAGAAATTACCGGTGTCGGTGATAGCCTTGCTGGCAAAATGCTAATGATTGATGCGCTATCGATGAATATGCGAAAAATTGGCCTGCCCAAAGACCCCGGTTGCCCAAAATGCGGAGATGGTAATGGCTAAACAATCAATACGCCGCCCAATGACGATGATGATGGTCAGCCCGTTTGCTGATTATATCCATATGGCTTTAATGACCGGCGCAACCGCTGCTGCGATGGGGCGACCCGTGACCTATTTTTTCTCCAAAGGGGCAGCAAAGTTCCTGACAGAAGACGGTTGGGCGAACCTTAAAACAAGCGAGGGCATAGAGGCCCCCGCGATGGACACAATGCTGGAAGAAAAGGGCATCGCTGATAGTACTCTGTTAATTGATGGCCTTAATGCACTGAATGTGCGCTTCGTTGTTTGCGAAACCACCCTACACGAGCATGATATCGATCCTGTCATTCTTATTAAACGCCCCGCGGTAGAAATAAGCGGACTCGCTGATGTTCTGGAAAAAGGAGAAGGCGGTGACTGGCTTACTTTTTAGCAACAAAAGCGGCAGGGAAAGCATTCTCTCGGCCATGCTTCCGCAAAATTGCCAGTAACGCGCCAGACTTTAAGGACCGCTGCATCCATTCCATATAAATTTGGTTAAGAGCTTGCCCCTTTTCACCCACATGAAAGATAGGGAATAAAGGCACCGGGCCGCGCAGATTTCTAATAACAAAACGTTCCGCATCAGCACCCGCCGCCAACAACTGTGATTTTATCTCGGTCTCGTAATCCAGAAAAAAATCAACCCGGCCTTTTTGCAATAAATCAACAGCTTGCTGATAACTATCCACATTGATGAATTCCTTCACCTGCTTCATGAGAAAACCAAGGCCGTCGCCGCGGACACCAGCACCAACAAAAGCTTGAGAGTTCAGGCTTTCAAGAGGGATGCTCGTATCTAGACTAATGACCTGAAGATATGTTTGGCCTAAAGGTATGCCTCCCGGAAAAATGCCTTGCTGATACACCTGCGATTTAAAAAGGTAAATATCAGCCTCTCCGCTTTGGACTGACCTGAGGGCGCGTCTATTGCTGCTGGTTAGAAAACTTGCCTGAAATTTTGTTCCAGAAAAAACAGCATCAAATATTTCGCGCGATACCGATTGCGTCGGCAAGCTAAGCCGGTCCGCCATCAATATTTTGACGCAAGTTTTCTCACAGCTTTCTTGCGCTATCGTACTAGTTGTCCAGCCCCATAAAAATGGGAGTAATACCAATACACGTAATGGCATATTTGGCCTTCTCATTAGAACAAGTCAGAAACTCCCTACAAGGCCAATCACAATACATATTTTAAAGGAAATAGCATTTATCACTTTAGTTTATTTTTACGATAGTTACCCACCTAACGCCATCCTCACCGCCGCTTCTGCATGTGTTTGCGTAGTATCAATTAAGGGTACATCAGTATGCGCAGAGCCCACTAGCAGTGCTATTTCTGTACAGCCAAGAATTACTGCCTCAGCTCCTTGAGCATTTAATGACTCAATGATTCGCACATATGCTGTTCGTGATTCGTCACTGACAACCCCTCGGCATAACTCTTCAAAGATAATATCATGAACAACCTTCCTATCCGCTTCATCAGGCACAATCGTTTCGATACCATGCTTATCAAGCAGCCGGCCTTTATAAAAGTCCTGCACCATTGTGTAGTCACTACCCAGCAAAGCGACACGTTTAAAGTTCCTTGATTTAATAACCTCTGCCGTCGCGTCAGCGATATGAAGAAGCGGGATACCTATACGTTCCTCAACCTCATCCGCGACTTTATGCATCGTATTCGTACATATCATGATGAAATCAGCGCCAGCAGCCTCAAGACCAGCTGCAGCAGAGCCAAGCATATCGGCTGAAGCCGACCAGTCTGCGGCTAATTGCTGCGCTTCAATGTCTGCGAAATCAAAACTATGCAAAAGCACCTTTGCTGAATGCAGCCCGCCAAGCTTTGCCTTCACACCTTCATTCAAGGCTCGGTAATATGATTCGGTTGATTCCCAGCTCATGCCACCAAGTAAGCCAATTGTTTTTGCCATTCAAAACTCCTATCCGCAGATGAAATAATTACTGACACCTAATCTCGTAAAGATACCACCGAAATTCTTTCAAAATACTGACCCTATTTATCATGCTGCTATCGACAGCTGTCCTAAACGAGCATTATGCTAGCTTTTATGAAGGATAAAGCCACATATCAAAAATCGCTGCATTGCAGCAATATCAAAGCCGAACTGCTACCACGCAGCCCCTACGATGTGGCCTACACGCCAGACAGACTTGTGGCTGGCTTTGCGTTTGAAATTCAAACAGGCCTACATTCTTTTGGTAACGACCGTATCAGTCCCTTTTTTACACCACCCAACACGCTTGCCTTCACACCGGTTGGATGCGACGTGTTTTCCAAATCAGACACAGGCGGCGAATATCTGACCATTGCACTAGATGAAAAAAATATAGATAGCTTATTCGAACATAAAAACACATGTGCACACCGCTATAATAACGCTGCCAACAAACAGGCTGTTACACTTGCAGAAAAATTAAGAAACCAAATATTACTAGTACCCACCGATGCCTTAGGCATTGAAGAAACGGCCCTAGAGCTTTTTGAAGCTGCGGCTTTTAATACAAACATCACCAGTTCACAGCGAAAACCCGCTTCATCCATGACAAAAAAACGCTGGCGACTATTTCACGACCGAGTAGAAGCAGATTTATCCACCCCTATTGGCCTTGAACAATTTGCAAAAGACCTTGGTCTTTCAGCCAGCTTTTTTATCCGCGCCTTCAGGGCTGCTACCGGCAGCACACCACATGCTTATATTATCCGGCGCAGATTGAATGCAGCCCGTCTGAAGCTTACACAGAGAACAACATCAATCGCTGGTATTGCCGCAGAAACTGGCTTCGCGAATCAGGCACACATGACAAGTGTATTCAGCCGACACCTTGGCATCACCCCTCGCAAGTATCAGCAATTAAGAGCCTAAACACTTAACCTCGTTCAAGCGCAACCTCGTATGTACCAAGAATGTTAACTCGCTTGGTGTGAAACCGTAGCTCTTCCATTGCCCGCGCCACGGTCTCCATGCTCTCGTCACCAACGATGTCCGCATAAAACTCTGTCGCCTTAAAGCTGTTCGACTCGTAATAGCTTTCAAGTTTCGTCATGTTGACCATATTAGTCGCAAAACCACCAAGCGCCTTATAAAGAGCAGCGGGTACGTTTTTCACTTCAAATGTGAAACTTGTCATCAACTGGCCAGACATTTTGCTGACATCAGCAGGTTCACGTGACAGCACAATAAACCGCGTGGTGTTATCGCCTTCATCCTGCAAATCTTCACGAATAATTTTAAGGCCGTATATTTCCGCGGCCAAACTACTGCTGATACCTGCAAGCGTATTATCGCCCAGATCGGCCACGTGCCGTGCAGAACCAGCCGTATCTGCAAAAGGTTCACTATCCAATCCCATATCGCGGAGCGCATGCCTACACTGACCAAGCGCCTGCACATGACTGGTTACCTTCTTCAAGGTTTTTTCATCGGCATCATGTGTAGCAACAAGACAGTGGCGAATTTCCGAAAAATGTTCACCAACAATATGCAAACCGCTACCCGGTAACAGAATATGAATATCTGCAACCCGACCCGCAGTAGAGTTTTCAATTGGAATCATGGCAAGTCGAGCTTGGCCGTCTTTTACGGCAGCAAGGGCATCTTCAAAACTTGCGCACGGCAGGACTTGCATCTCCGGGAACTTCGCATTAGCAGCAATATGTGAATTTGCGCCGAGTTCACCCTGAAAGGCGATGATGTTTTCCCAAGCATTGTCCGCTGATGCCATTATCTGATCCATATAAACTGAAAATTCACTAAATAGAGGGAATATGTGCCAACTGTGCCCATCGAAGTCAACGTAATGGGCTCAGAAAACAGCGCTGCGGCCTCGTGTCGCGGTAAAAAATGTGATTTTTTAGCTAAACTACGTAAAAAGCTGCAAATCACAGCTTGAAAACAGAGGCCATGAACGGCTATGGTCGCGCCGAATTATATACCCGACCTATTTATACTGTCAGGTTAGAATAATAGTGCGGGTACTTGAGATATATTTTTGGCGCTCGCCTTAAGGAGAAGACCCAGTGGATTCCTTTGAGTGGAACAAAGTATCAGCAGCTGTAATTGCATCCGTGCTGCTTATCATGTTGATTAGAACTGTCTCGGAGAGCACATTTCACGAAGCACACCCTGAAAAGCCTGCTTTCACGATTGAAGTGGCTCGCGCAGACGGTGCTGCAGCCGTTGTAGAAGAAGGGCCAAGCCTTGCTGAGCTTCTCGCTAGTGCAGACGCATCAAAAGGTGCGCGTCAGTGGGCAAAATGCCGTTCATGCCATACAGTAGAAAAAGATGGTGCTAACGGTACTGGGCCAAACCTTTATGGTATTGTTGGTCGTGCTGTAGCAGGCGTTGCTGGCGCTAAATACTCTAATGATCTTGCAGCACTTGGTGGAAGCTGGACATACGAGCTCCTTGACGCTTGGATCAAGAGCCCAAAGGCTATCGCTAAAGGTACAAGCATGGGCTATGCGGGCCTTAAAAAAGACGGCAACCGCGCTGACCTAATTGCTTACCTTGCAAGCATGAGTGACAACCCAGTGCCATTCCCTGCTGTTGACGCAGTAACGGACGCCGCTGAGGTGGTTACTGAAGAAGTCGCCGAAACAGCGAACCACTAAACCCAAATACAAAGATTAAGAAAAAGCGGGCCCTTTGGTCCGCTTTTCTATGTCTGATCAAATCGCTTAAAACCACTGAATGGTGGTTTATCCGTTTCTGCCGCTACCCAACCAATAACATCTTCGAGCGGATCTACTGTCACCGCCATGTTGGTCGCGTTGGCATGTAGAATGTACTTATCATCGAGCATCCACCCCACATGTCCCGGGAAGAAGGCCAGATCACCACGATCAGGGGTTTCAGCTTCATTGAGTTGCCGTCCTAAACTAGCAAATTGAGTACTGCTATCTCGGTGAACCCTCACACCACATGCTGCAAGCGACACTTGTACAAGACCTGAGCAATCCATCCCAAGTGTCGTCCGGCCCCCCCATAGGTAAGGCGCCCCAATGAAACATTCAGCGACAGACACCGGGTCTTCATCATAATCACCAACAACAGCAATATGCCGAGCAAAAACCCAGCTTCCACCCGCGAGCGGCATGAACCCATTTTGAGCACTGCCTGTCACCGCAACGTATGAACCAAGCGGTAATGTTTTAACTGGATTCGATTTTAAATCCGGCGAGGAATACATATGAGCCATCGGTACACACACTGTATGGGTCGGCTCTGTTACTTGGGCCGATACCGCTCCCTGATCTACCCAACCTAAATACCCATCAAGCACCGACACCACGAGTTGCCACGGCCCTGTTTCACCCAGCACTTGAAGGGGTTCACCGTAAATAACATAGGTCAAAGTTTCAGAATCAATATCGGGGTCAAATTTTAAAGGGGCAACAACGGTAGTAACTTGCGCATCAATAACGATGCTATCAATCAACCTCGACTGACCCTTCATTACATTTTCAGGATCGTGAAGTGGTGGCAAACCAAATGAGGCAATATTACTCGTTTCCATAGGGTTCTAACTTAGGCGCTTTCCATCTGCACGTCACCATCAAGCGGAATGGTTTTATCTGCTTCAACTATTCTATCAGACAACTCGCTTAAATAAACTGCGCCTTTAACTGTGCGCTGTACAAGAACACTTCGCTTGTCGTCTTCATCACGCTTACGTTTAATCAGCCCCATCTGCCCCATAGTATCAAGCGCCCGTGTAATAACTGGCTTTGTGACATTCAAGAGAGAAGCAAGCCCCCGAACCGTATGAGGGGGTTCAGTCATATAGACCGACAGTAAAACAGACATCTGCCGAGAAGTTAAATCGACATCGTGCGACCGTACGCACTGCAAATGGGCTTCGCGCCACACTTTCAACATTCTCGGATTGGTTTTTTCCGTCATGGTCTCGCTCCTCGGACCCAGCTATTTTTATAAGGAATAACAGGTGACGGTTAAAACTGTCCTAACTTGGGCTTATTCGTCAAGTGACAAGATTTGGTCAATCGCACTGTAAGCTGCTCTAATCGCTTGTGCTTCTCCGCCCTTTGGCCTGCCAGGGCGCTGTTTTGGGTTCCAAGAAAACAAATCAACATGGACCCATTTTATGTCGTCTTCAACAAAGCGCTGCAGGTACAACCCTGCTGTAATAGAGCCTCCCATTGGGCTATCTGAAATATTGCAAACATCTGCAATCGGGCTGGTTAGGCTTTCATCGTAAGGTGCCCAAAGCGGCATACGCCAAAGCGGATCGCCAACTTTTTTGGAGCCCGCTTCCAATGCGGCCCAGACAGCATCATCATTTGTATATGTTGCAGGCAAATCAGGACCAAGTGCCACGCGAGCAGCCCCCGTGAGTGTCGCAAAATCCAACAAAAGTGCTGGCTTTTCTTCACAGGCAAGCGCAAGCGCATCACATAAAACAATACGACCTTCCGCGTCCGTATTACCCACTTCTACAGAAAGTCCCTTGCGTGTCGCTATGATATCACCCGGACGATACGCATTACCTGCAATAGCATTTTCAACAGCTGGAATGAGAAGGCGCAAACGTACCTTGAGGCCGTTCATCATAATAAGCCGCGCGAGCCCAATGGCATTAGCAGCACCGCCCATGTCTTTTTTCATGAGCCGCATAAAGCCCCCGGTTTTAATATCTAAACCGCCCGTATCATAGCACACGCCTTTACCGACCAGCGTAATTTTAGGGTCATTTTCATCACCCCACTTAAGGTCAACAAGGCGCGGTTCACGACCCTCCGCCGCCGCACGCCCCACAGCATGAATGGCCGGGAAGTTTTCATCGAGCAAATCTTCACCGACGATTGTAGAGCATGACCCGTCAAATTCTTCCGCAAGCGCTTCAACAGCATCCTGCAATTCAGCAGGGCCTAAATCATCTGTTGGCGTATTAACAAGATCACGCACAAGCGCGGTAGCATTTGCTTCTTGAAGAATTGCACCACGGTCTATATCTGCGGGCAACATAAGAACCGCCGGATCATCCACAGGTTCGCTTAAATATCTATCAAACTGATAACTCGCCACTGCCCAACCATAGGCACCAGCTTTGAGCGTAGCATCATCCGGTGCATTTATTATTTCATAAACACCCGGTGCAAGTTTCTCTTGAGCCGCAGCAAGCCACCAAGGGTCACTCGCTACAGGCATGTTGTCACCAACACCCATCAAGATTTTTGAAAGCGCCCCATCAAGCTCCGCCAACAGGCAAAGCGTGCCCGCTTTTGCCTTAAAGCCATTTGCTTTTGCCCAATTTACCTCGTTCTCGGGTCTCTGTTCCAAATCATTTGTTGTAACAAGTTCAATAGGAATAGGGGCCAGCTGTGTGTCCTTGGTAACAAGGCTAGAGGCTATGTCAGGCAAAAGGTGTCTCCGTTCTATTGGATTCTAAAGCGGCAAGCCTATCAGCTTTCAGGTGCGATGATAACCTTTAGCCCTGCCATAGTATCATCAACTTCAACCTGACAAGAAAGACGTGAACTACCCTCTTTGAAAGCTTCACTGTCTTCCAGAAGGTACTGCTCATCTTCCGTTACGTCTGGTAAATCTGCAAACCGATCCTCTTCCACATACACATGGCATGTGCAGCAGCTGCAACACCCGCCGCAAATTGCTGCGAGATCATCAAAATCATTGTTACGAATGCTTTCCATTAAGGAAAGGCCTACCTCAGCGTCAATTTCGCTTGTTTGGCCCGAGAGATCAGTGACTGAAATTTTTACCATGGGTTCTTCCGCTTACCGTAAATATTCACACATTAAAGTTGGCTATTTCTTCGGGCATACCCTTTGGGATAGCAAGAAAAAAATGACGCCGTACCAGCCGTTTCAGCAGTTTTCCATGCGAATCTTCCAAGATTGTCCGGTTTCGCAAAAATGATGGTGCAGAAACTGGACGCCCTAGAAAACATATGAAAACTGTGGGGCATTAAAAAAAAGGGTCGGTCCAAAATGAACCGACCCTAAAGTGGTGCATCCGCTAATCGGCAGATGCGAGGGACAAACTTTATTCAGCAGCTTTAAACTGAGCGGTTTCAGTCGACTCGCCCATAGCTGTTGTTGATGCGTTACCGCCAGCAATTGCCTGCGCAACCGCATCAAAATACCCTGTTCCAACCTCGCGCTGGTGACGCGTAGCTGTGTAACCCGTAGATTCAGCAGCAAATTCTGCCTGCTGAAGTTCAGAATATGCTGCCATACCCCGATCGCGATATCCAGTAGCTAATTCATACATGCCATGATTTAGGCTGTGGAAACCAGCAAGCGTAACGAATTGATATTTGTAACCCATCGCGCCAAGTTCGCGTTGATACTTCGCAATTGTTTCTTTGTCGAGGTTTGCTTCCCAATTGAAAGATGGTGAGCAATTATACGCTAGCATCTTGCCCGGGAATTCTTTGTGAATCGCTTCAGCAAATTTCTTCGCATCATCCAAGTTTGGCATCGATGTTTCCCACCACAGAAGGTCAGCATGCTTCGCAAACGCAAGGCCGCGCGCAATGCAGTGATCAACACCAGCGTTCAGATGATAGAAACCCTCAGCCGTACGGTTTTCGCGGTCGATAATGAAGGCGTGATCACGCTCATCGATGTCCGATGTGATCAGCTTGGCTGATTCTGCGTCTGTGCGCGCAATAACAATTGCAGGTACGCCCATAACGTCAGCAGCGAGGCGCGCCGCCTGCAGGTTTTGCTCATGTTGCTGCGTCGGGATAAGAACCTTACCGCCCAAATGGCCACATTTTTTCTCAGCCGCTAGTTGGTCTTCAAAGTGAACACCTGCTGCACCCGCTTCGATGAAAGCTTTCATAATTTCAAAACTATTCAGCTTGCCGCCAAAGCCAGCTTCCGCATCCGCCACAATCGGTGCGAACCAATCACGCTGCGCTCCACCTTCAGCGTGCTCAATCTGGTCAGCCCGTTGCAAAGCCCGGTTGATTTTGCGGGCAAGCTCGGGTGCCGCGTTCGCAGGATACAGGCTTTGGTCAGGATACATCGTACCCGCCGTGTTGCTGTCTGCCGCAACCTGCCAACCAGACAAATAAATCGCTTTCAGTCCAGCACGCACCTGTTGCATCGCCTGATTGCCTGTCATAGCACCAAGCGAGTGAACATAATCTTCGGTATTGAGCAGATCCCAAAGCTTGCGGGAACCACGGTCAGCAAGCGTCTGAGCAATCTGTACAGAACCACGCAAGCGCTTAACATCTTCAACCGTGTAATTGCGCTCAATATACTTGAAGCGGTCAGCTGGCAAATTCGGGAATAAACTTTCAAATGTCTCACTCATGATACTCTCCTTAGGTCGAAATTATTTCCCCAAACTGGGGCGATTGGGGGGTTATTATTGAATAAGGGTGTAGGCTGGCGTCGTTAGGAACTCACCGAGTTCCTTCGCAAAAGCCATCTCAAGGAACAATTTTCCAGCTTCAGAGAGGCGACTTTCTTCAAACACCTTCATGCCGTACGCCTCTTTCAGCTTTGTCATCTCATCTGTATAAAAATCACGGATCATCTCCGTTGTTACTGTGCGGCCATCTACGAGTTTCGCGCCGTGGCGCAACTGTTGCCAAATTTGCGTACGGCTGATTTCCGCTGTCGCGGCGTCTTCCATCAAATTATAAAGCGGTACGGCCCCTCGGCCCTCAAGCCACGCCGCAGTATACTGAATGCCTACGCGGATGTTTTCCCGTACGCCGCCTTCAGTAGCCTCACCTGAATGAGGGCGTAGCAAATCTTCCTGCGTGATGGTTAAGTCGGTGCGTGTGCGGTGCAATTGGTTGCTACCTGCCATAATATTGCTAAAAGCTTCGCGCGCAATCTGCACCATACCGGGGTGCGCAACCCATGTACCGTCATGGCCGTTACTGGCTTCCCGGTCCTTGTCAGCCCGTACTTTGTTAAAGGCGGCTTCATTTGCTGCACTATCGTTTTTAACTGGTATCTGTGCTGCCATGCCGCCCATCGCGTGCGCGCCGCGTTTGTGGCACGTCTGGATCAAAAGCAAGGAATAAGCTTTTAGGAAAGCATCGCCCATACCAACCTGTGCCCGGTCCGGCAGTAAGAAGTCGGGGTTTTTGCCAATACGCTTAATGTAGCTAAAAATATAATCCCAGCGCCCACAGTTAAGACCAACGATATGGTCCTTAAGTGCATAAAGGATTTCATCCATTTCAAAGGCAGCTGGTAGTGTTTCAATAAGAACCGTTGCCTTGATGGTGCCATGCGGTAAACCAAGGATCTGCTCACTATAGGTAAACACGTCATCCCACAGCTTGGCTTCTTCCATGCTTTCCATCTTTGGCAGATAGAAATAGGGACCAGTGCCTTTCTTCAATAACGTTTCAGCATTGTGAAAAATGTAAAAACCAAAATCAAACAAGCCAGCGGACATGGGCGCACCATCATAAAGCGCGTGCGCCTCTTCCATATGCCAGCCTCTAGGGCGTACTTTAAGAACAGCCGTCCTATTGTTCAGGCGGTATTCTTTACCCGTGCGTGGGTCGTCGAACTCCAAGATACCAGATGCATAATCCATACAGTTAAGCTGGCCGTTGAGCATATTTTCCCATGTCGGCGAGGAAGCATCTTCAAAATCCGCCATAAAAACATCAGCGCCACTATTGAAGGCATTGATCATCATTTTCCGGTCAACAGGCCCAGTGATTTCAACAACACGCTTTTTCAAATCATCTGGCGTACCAAGAATGGACCAATCGCCCCCCCGAATATGCTTAGTATCTGAGCGAAAATCGGGTAGCTCGCCATCATCTAACCATTTCTGACGATCTATACGTGCTTGGAGCAGGGTTCTACGGTCCCCGCCAAAACGGCTTTCAAGGTCCGCTACAAAAGCAACCGCATCTCCGGTCAGAATTTGCTCAAAGCGATCCTCGGATGCACCTAATATTTGCAATGTTGGTGCATGCTGCATCTTTGTGGCGGTTGCCGTCATTGTTTTCCCTTTCAAAGCTCAAAACACGTCAGCGCTGATAAAACATGAAATATTATTGCGCTGATGCACTCTATATTTCACATAAATTTCTATGATCATATTACTATTGATACAAAAATTGTTCCATTGTATGTTTTTGTAATTGTCATAATGTAAACTTGTAAATTTTGTAAATTTTGAGATTCAAATGGTAGAGACAGCGAATAAAAAGATATTTGCAGGCCCCCGCATCCGCAGACTACGCCGCGAACTCGGCCTATCACAGTCCCAAATGGCGTCAGAACTAGGCTTCTCAACCAGCTATCTAAACCTTGTTGAACGCAATCAACGGCCTGTTTCTGCTCAGTTTTTACTACGTCTTGCCGAAGTCTATGACGTGGAGCTAACTGCTTTTGCGGGCACTGATGAAGCACGCGCCTTCGCCGACCTGTCTGAGATACTTGCAGACCCCATGTTTAAGGGCCTCGCCCTCTCTCGCGGTGAAATGCAAGACATGGCCGATGCCGCCCCAAAAGCTGTTGAAGCATTTACACTGCTTTACAAGTCCCTTAGTCAAGCCCGCCAGAACGCCACAGAACTCTCTAGTCACTTTGCAGAACGAGAAGGCAGCGACGCCGAGTCGATTTTTCCCGTGGATGAAGTACGTGACTATATTCACGGTCGGAAAAACCATTTCCCCGAGTTAGACGAAGCCGCTGAAACCCTTCATGAAGAACTCGGACTTCACCGCGATGATGCCTTTATGGTGCTGGCTGGCAGGCTAGATGAAGAACACGGGATTCGCGTACGCATCATGCCACATGAGGTAATGCCAGAAACCCTCCGGCATTTTGACCAGCATCGCAGACAGCTCTTGATCAGTGAAATGCTGGATGCCAGCGCGCGGGTGTTCCAGCTCGCACTCCAGATCGCCATGCTTGAATATAAACCAATGATCCAGCGACTTGGGGACATGCAAACATGGCAAACAGAAGAAGCACGGCGGTTGGTACGTATCAGCCTCTCCAATTATTTTGCAGGCGCCTTGCTCATGCCGTACCGCCGCTTCCTCGCTGACGCCAAAGCCCTCAAATATGATATTGAACACCTTGGACGACGTTACCGCACTAGTTTTGAGCAAGTTTGCCACCGCCTAACGACCTTGCAACGACCCGGTGAACGCGGCGTACCGTTCTTTTTTGTGCGCATTGATAAAGCAGGTAATGTTTCAAAACGTTTTTCAGCAGGCCGGTTCCATTTTTCGCGCTTTGGCGGCACCTGCCCCCTTTGGCACGTGCATGATACTTTCACCACGCCTGGCCGCGTTGATACACAGATCATTCAAATGCCGGACGAGACAAAGTATTTCTCTGTCGCGCGCACCGTGAAACGCGTTGGGTCGCTATACGGTCAACCCGACCAACAGCTTGCTATTGGACTTGGCTGTGATATCGCCTATGCCCGTGAACTCATTTATGCAAAAGGCCACGATTTGGAAACAGCAGAGGCCACCCCTGTTGGGCCAAATTGCCGCCTATGTGAACGCCCTGCCTGCCCGCAGCGCGCCAACCCACCCCTTACACGCACCCTAGTGCTTGATGAGCGCTCCCGCGGCATTTCTGCATACCGTTTCAGTCAAGAATAGAGCCGGTAACAAAAACTGCCTTTCAAATTAAAGGTATAGATATTGCCACAGCCGCTATCTTTCTGACCCATCATTTTGGACCTTCTTCTCAACAGGCTCAATTTCAACCTCGCCCTCACGGAGAGCATTTTGTCTTTGCATGTTGATTAAATATTCACGAGACGCAGCCGGCAACCTGGATAAATTTGGTTCATTAACGCTTCGGTTTTGAAAAGAGAGAATTGATGTGGAGGCACTATCGCCTGAGTAACCAATACCACCGTCGCCGTTATCGGATTCACCTGAATTAGAAAAAAGAAGCGCCGCAGGATTATTGCTTTGCGCTATAAATTCCACTCTTCCGCCACCGAACAAGTCAGTGGTATTATAATCCATCCGAAGTGTTTTAATTTTGCTGGTATTCTGCACTACTGCCTTCATATTCCGCTTTGACAGACCAGTAATATGCTCCTTGATATCATTCTGCCAATCAGGAAAAAGCGCCGCGTTTTCTTTGAAGAACTCAGATACTTTCAGCGTATTTCCACGCGCTTTCATGCCTCGATTGGAATTGACAAATTCACGTGCACTCCTTGCAAGAAGTTGATTTACGTTTTGACCTGTGAATGCCATTTTCTGAATGCTCGGCCCACCGATATACCCCTGAAAAAGGCCGTACATGAAAAGCGTCGTGTCCCACTTATTCGGCAAGATTGTGTGTTGGATATCATTCAGTGATAATGGGACACCTGCAACATTCAGAAGCTTCTGAACCCAAATACCATCTTTCGCCCTTTTGAGCTTTCTAAGTTTACGAAACGGGTACTCTTTCGCCAAATGCTCAATAAGAGTAACGTTATAGAGATTAAGCCAATATGCGAGTTGCTCGTCTTTTTTCCAATGTTTCATCAGGACGTCAGCAGGCACTCGCTCTAAACTTTGCCTGATATTAGTGAGGTCTGATAAATTCTTTTCTTGCGCAAGAACCTTCAAGTTAATGCGATTACCTTCATTGCGTGTATCGCTCTTATTCCGACTTGAGAGCCGGCTTCCTGTTGGTGCTCCTTGTGTACCTCGTAGAGCTGTACCACGCTTAGAGCCTGGTGCACCAATCACTGTATTACGAAGAATAAAGGACCAATCATCATAGTTAATTTCAATAGGAGAGCCTGAAGTTTGCCCGCGAAAGGGCTCTGGTATTTGGCCTTCATCTGCCTGAACAGCCAAACTAGCGAGAATAGTGACAAAAGCGAACTTTAGAAAACGCATAATACTCCCAATCATATATATGCTCATCTCAACGGTTGCATTGATGACCTTCACACTATGGTAGGTTGATTGAAAATGGAACTATATTTCCAAGAACCCTCATAGCACCACGCCCAATCAGTCAGAATATGTTTACCGCCCCCCACCTTCCGTAAGGCATGTTGCCTTATGACTTCATCCGTCCAGCATTTGATTTGCGCATTTTCCGCTACGTATGCATGAATTTGGTTGAAATCCTGTGCTTCTGGCCATAGCGTGCGAGCCAAATAATATATAATCCCCGCACACATAAATAATGTCGGGCCATAGGGGCGAAAACCGTGACAACCAGTGTACTTGATCTTTTTAACGTGGGCATCGGCCCATCCAGTTCCCACACTGTTGGGCCCCTGAAAGCCGCACGTGATTTTATTGAAAAAATTGAAGCTGATGGCAAGCTGAACGCAACAACCCGTATTGCCACCAAACTCTATGGTTCCCTCGGTGCGACAGGCCGCGGTCACGGATCAGATACAGCTATTCTTCTCGGCCTTATGGGCGCCTGCCCTCGCACAGTGAATGTCGAAGCAATCCCTGACATGATTGCTACTATTCGAACTGATAAAAAACTCTCTCTTCTTGGTAAACATACCGTTGATTTTAACGAAGATGATGATTTGCAACTATTGCCTCGGCAACGCCTTAAGTTTCATCCAAACGGTATGGAATTTTGGGCGTATGACACCATTGGCACTGAACTAGAGCGCGCGATCTATTACTCCATTGGCGGTGGCTTTGTCGTCAACGAAGCGGAGGCAAAAGCTGACCATTTCGAAACAGAAGAGCCCATAAAAGTACCGTACCCTTTTTCTAGCGGTGCGGAACTTTTGGAGCAATGTGCAAAATCTGGAAAACCCATCAGTGTTATTATGATGGCCAATGAAGAAGCCCTCAGAAGCCGCAAAGAAGTGCGTGAAGGGCTGCTTGAAATTTGGGCTGTCATGCAAGAATGTGTCGAACGTGGCTGTTCGCGGGGGGGCAATATGCCCGGCCTTAGTGTGCCACGCCGCGCTTCCAAGCTTTATGAACAACTAAAATCCCGTGCTGAAGGTGGCTTAACTGACCCTCTGACCATCCTCGACTGGGTAAACCTTTATGCTCTTGCGGTGAACGAAGAAAATGCTGTTGGTGGCCGCGTGGTAACAGCCCCAACAAATGGGGCTGCGGGTATTATACCTGCTGTTTTGCATTACTACCGGCGCTTCACACCCGGCGCAAGCGATGATGGTGTTGTACGCTTTCTCCTCACGGCGGGCGCAGTCGGCAGGCTTTTCAAGGAAAACGCCTCTATTTCTGGCGCAGAGGTTGGTTGTCAGGGTGAAGTAGGTAGTGCCTGCTCTATGGCGGCCGCAGGCCTAACCGAAGTACTTGGTGGCACGCCAGAGCAAGTTGAAAATGCCGCGGAAATAGCGATGGAACATAACCTTGGCCTAACCTGCGACCCAATTGGCGGCCTTGTTCAAGTGCCTTGTATTGAAAGAAACGCGATGGCTGCGGTAAAAGCGATTAATGCAACCCGCCTCGCTCTTAAAGGGGATGGTAAACATTTTGTTTCCCTTGATAAGGTCATCCGCACCATGCGCATTACAGGCCGCGACATGCAGTCAAAATACAAAGAAACAGCGCGCGGGGGCCTCGCAGTAACGGTACCAATTCCAGCGACTGTTGTAGACTGCTAAATAATCAGAAAAGCAATGCCTTGGTTTCCTCTGGAGTTGGCTAGGTCCTCGGCATTGCACCCGCTATTGCTGCGGGCTCCTCTACCTCCTATTCCTTCCCTAAGCCTTGCATACCATCACAAAAACGGCTGATTGGCGGAACACTCAAAGAACAGTATTAATAATAGATATTGCTCCTTAGAGCCTATAGGTCATAGAAAAGCATAAACAATTGCAGAAAATGTGTTGGCATGAACACTCGGAACTACAAAAGCTTTGACGCTATATTTGAACTCGTTCGTGAAGTGCCTGCAGGGCAAGTGGCGAGCTACGGTATGATCGCGAGCTTAATACCGGGTACCACTGCCCGCATTGTTGGTTACGCCATGGCTGCAACCCCATCAGGTGATGCCATCCCATGGCAACGTGTTATTAACTCAGCTGGAAAGATCAGCGACCGCGAGGGAGCCTCTCGCCAACGTGAGTACCTTCAGGCCGAAGGCATAGTTTTCAGCAAAGCTGGTAAAGTTAACTGGAAGACACACGGCTGGCAGGGCCCAAGCGAAAACTGGCTAGAAAAACACCAAGTTGACTTTATAAATTTCCTTGAAATCCAAAGTAAATGGCCCACCAATCGTTAAACTTGCCACTAGATTTAGCCCCTGCGACATCAAGCACCTTTATTTACAGTCATCTGCCTGCTAAAGCAGCCCGCATGATCAAAAGCATACACCATTGCATAAAGTCGTTAGACAGGCTCTTGCCGTCGATTTTGTTTGCTTTTCTTTTGTCTTTCCAAACTTTAATCAGTACTGGCGCTGCAAACGGCATCGCTTTTCCTGAACTTATCGGCCCTGATGGACGGGTACTAACATTCGCAGACCTATGCAATACCGCAGGTGAAGATAAAACTGCTCAAAAACACTGTGTAAGCTGTGTCGCCAGTCATCTTGATTTACCTAACCAGGTTTTCACGGCAGCACTTACCCTCCAAGCCTCAAATCATTTTAAGCCCCCCAAATACACCAGCATCATTTTACGTCCAGAGGCTACCCAAGCAAAACGACGTGCACCCCCTTACGCCTAACCTTTGATTAAAAATTCATCTTTCTGCTGCGGCCTACTTGCGCAGTAGCTTTATCTATTCTCGTTAGGAATATTCCATGAAATACCTTTCTATCGGTGCAATGTGCGCCGCGGTTACTTTTGCCACACCTTCTTTTGCCCACGAATCCTACGATGCCCGCATTGACAATCACGCACCTATCGGTGTGATGGCTGACCATTTTCACAAAAAAGGGGAGTTTATGGCCAGCCTTCGCGGCATGTATATGGACATGGGTGACCCAGTAAACACAATGATGGGTCCTCAATCTATGAACATGAAAATGGGCATGCTTGGAATGATGTATGCGCCCTCCAATAAGCTTACGCTGATGGGCATGCTCAACTATGTCGAGACATCCATGGATATGACAATGATGGGCAATACCGCAAAAATGGGAGCAAATGACATTGGAGATTTAACTCTCAGCGCCATGGTCCCGCTTATCCACACAGAAAACAGACGCTTCCACATCACACTAGGAACAAATGTTCCTCTAGGAAATACTGATGACACTAACCCAATGGGTGCTCGCATGGCTCTTACCATGCAAACTGGCACCGGTTCATGGGGTCTGAAACCCTCAGCGACCTACACTCAATTCTTTGAGGGTTGGTCGCTTGGCTTCCAAGCGAACGCCAATATCTGGCTAGAAGACAATAAGCATAATGAACGTATGGGCGACAGTTTCGAAGTAACTAGCTGGGTAGCTGCCCCAATCAGTGATCATATTGGCCTGTCCGCTCGTATTGCCTACACCGACAGAAATGAAGTATCTGGCAGCATGATGAAAAACCTGACAGATGAACGATGCGCTCTATGGTCCTACGCAGGAGCCAACTTCAAAGTTGCAGGACACCGCTTCGCGTTGGAGGCAGGCATGCCGCTTTGGCAAAATCGCGGCACCAATGCCTTAGATATGGGCGTCTCAGTAACACTTGGTTGGCAAAAAGCATTTTAGCCGAAAGAATCGAAAGCGGCCTCCATTTGGGGGCCGTTTTTCTATCGCTCAAAAATGACCGCTACGCTTAGCCCTCTGGTGGTCGAGCAAAACAATCATGGCCTGCGCGTTTTAAATCCACACAACGACTAACAGCATCATGCATGGATTTCACGGGGCCATACACCAATCGGTAAAGACCGGGGCGATTAGCTGAATCAACCACTTCACTGAAAAGCGCACCAACCACATGTGTTTGTGTTGCGGAAATCATCTTCTGCAAGCGTTCAACTTCCAATTCGGACATGGCAAAACCCACCTCGAGATGCCAAACCGTTGACCAGTCGTCAGGTTTAACCAACGGTTTCTCTTCTTCAGGCACCGGTGTAGATACTTGGTTAGGAGTACTCGCCAACACCAAATCCATAGCAATCGGGTCGACGCCGAAACCCCTCTCGCTTAGGTTATTGGCATAGTCCATCGCTTTTTCTTTAGCTTCGCCATTGAGCATTGCTTTCATGGAAAGTTCGTTTTGTATCGCATCAGAGTAGCCTTTTTCCGACGCAAGCCAAACAAGCCCATATCCCCGAATAGGGTCCCGCACAGCACCTGCTTCACCGTTCCAATACACCATGCCAAGCATATACATTGCTTCCAGGTGACCCTTCAGCGCAAGAGACTGCCAGACCTCAAGTGCCTCTGCATAGGTGGTCTCACTACCGTCTCCATCAAAAAACAATATATTGGCGAGCAACAAAGAGGCACGCTCATGCCCCATCTTTGAAGCAAGCCGATAGTACATCGTCGCAATAGGTATAGAGCGTTCTTCGCGGCCAATTCCAAGCTTGTGAATTTCACCCATATGGAACAAGGCTTCCGGCACACCTTGTTCCGCAAGTCCTTCCATCTCCATAACACCGCGTTTTATATCACCATTTCTGATAAGAGATAGTGCATCAAGTACCGCCTGTTCATTGCTTGAATTCTGCGCCTGCACAATCATCGACGACAGCATCAATACAATAGAAACAATCAAACTTCGGATCACTTTTGCTCTCCTCTAAGGCTTCGCCGTTTAGGGCAGCCTGATATCATCCGTGGGGCGTGGTTTCATAAAATTTATCTCAATTTTCCCTAAAAGCGCAACCACTACTTAAACCTTCTTTCACTCGTCCTTGTTAGGGTCACTGAGATAAAGTTTCAGGCAGACATCTTGGCAGACAGACAATGAACACGAAAAGGCACTTCTGGCCGGTAATACTCAGTGCAAGTACACTCTTGTTAACCGCATGCAATACTGGCGGTAACTATACAGTAGTCGCAGCCCCTAATAGTACACAATCCAGTGCTCTTGATGGTACAATTGAACTGCGGCGCATTGCTGACACGCTTTCAGCGAACGGCGACCATGCTGCAGCTATCCCCATTTATAGACACCTTGGATCTGCAAACGGAGACCCTGCTACCTTAAACGCTTTGGCAAGCAGCCTCATTGCACAAGGCGCCTACAGTGAGGCCACAAATGCCCTTAATCTTCTTGTAGAGCGTGAACAAGCAACCGAAACAACATGGTACAACCTTGGTAAGGTGAAACTGGCTTCAGGCATGTTCCAAGAGGCTTTAGCTGCCTTTAACCATGCTAACACCATACAACCAAACCATCCAAAAACGTTATCAGGTAAAGCGATTGCGTTGGCAGCACTCGGTCGTACCAGTGAAGCAATCGCGGCCTTTGATACCAACAGCGACAATCTTACGCTTACTAATAAAGCTATAATTTTCACTGCTACAGGGCAGGCTGATGCAGCCATTGCCCTCCTAGAACCATTAATCCAATCAGGTAAAAGTACTGCACGAGAAAGACAAAACCTTGCAATGGCTTATCTGCTTGATGGCAGAGAACAAAACGCTCGGCAAATTGCACTGCTCGATTTGGACGCGGCAACAATCAACGAAACCTTCACTTTTTATCGCTCTTTGAAAAGTCTAGATGAATCAGACCGCATGCAGGCATTGGTGACAGGTAGTGTCAATCCTGAATGGAACCGCAAAGCCCAAGCGAATCTTCAAATTAAAGAAAGTCCGGCGCACACAACAGCGGCAAAACGCCTCGTCAAACCTAATGTACAAAAGGTTGCAGCCCCCTTGAAAGCTGCGCCAATTAAAGACTATGTGTTTAAGGAGATCCCCCAGTTGATCGAGCCAGAAGGTTGGGCCTTACAAATTGGCGCATACCGCACACTCAAAAACTTAATGAAAGGCTGGACAATTCTCTACAGAATCAGCGGCGACCTGTTGCAAGATATACCGCCTCGCCGCTCCGAAGTGGATTTCGGTAAAAAAGAAGATGGCCCTAAAGGCTTTTATTATCGCCTAAATGCAGGTCCCCTCAAAACATTCGCAGAGGCAAAAACCTTGTGCGAAGCCCTGAAGGACCGCGGGACAAAATGCTGGATTCGCCCACCCGAAAAGGCCGAAGGCAAACTTCCAGACGCAAGTGGCCTCAACTTAAAAAAACATAAGCAAGTGGAAGTAACCACTGAAGCCTCCAAACTTATGCCCAGCCTAGCACCATAAAGAGCTTTTCCTCTTGAAGAACGCGCCATACTACCCCAGTCTATAAACGGGTGCCCATTGGGACCCACCTTATAGATACTTAGGCATTTACCGCCACATTCGGGGATAATGCCTTTTCGCTCATAATGGGGAAAGCCATGTCACGTATGTCCGTTTTTAATAGTCCGTTTTTATTAGGCTTCGATCAACTTGAACAAGTCTTAGATAATGTTAGCAAGAATGCTGGCGAAGGCTACCCGCCCTATAATATCGAGCAAATTAGTGACCATACCATCCGTATCTCTCTAGCTGTGGCAGGCTTCTTTAGAGAAGACTTACAAATTTCTCTCGAAGGTAATCAACTTATTATCCGCGGCAAACAGCGTGATGATAGCGATGAAAAAACCTATCTTCACCGCGGCATTGCAGCGCGTCAATTTGTCAGAAAATTTGTTCTGGCAGATGGCATGGAAGTGCATGACGCCTGCATGGAGAATGGCCTCTTGCATGTAGATTTAACCCGTCCCGAGCCTCAAGAAATTACGCGTGAGATCAAGATTCGCTAAGTATGACCATGTATCAGGAACAGACCACTTTTGAAATCCAGTCTCAAGGATTAGGCCTATATGAATTTACTCAAGACATCTGCCGCTGGGTAGCTACAACTGGCATTGAAGACGGTTTATTGACTCTATTGATACAACACACCAGCGCCTCCCTTACCATTCAAGAAAATGCTGACCTTGAAGTACAAGATGATCTAATTGATGCTCTTGAGCGTTTATCGCCGATGAACCCCAAGCTTTACCGTCATACTGCTGAAGGGCCAGACGATATGCCTGCGCATATTAAGGCAGCCCTAACAGATGTTTCCTTGTCTATTCCAGTAAAAGATGGACTGCCCCGCCTAGGCACATGGCAGGGCATTTATTTGGTAGAGCATCGCAAAGCACCTCACAAGCGACGCATTGCGGGACATATAATTGGTACCTAAAGTAAACTAGAAGCCATACACCAAGGTTGCCCGAGTGGAAGTATCCCACGCTGAGGTACCAAGGGGCGGCGCTGAATCATATTTGGTACCAAAGGAAAGCTTTGCCGCCAGATGAGCATTAATCTTCGCGGAAAACTGAATGTCATTTTCTACTGTTGTCGACACAGTAGCAAAAATGACAGACGCACGATCTCTAAGCGTCATTGTATCAGATATTTTCCAGTCATAAGTCGTAGACAAACGCCCTAAAAACTCTGTTTCATTCTCGCCTGTTTCTTTAAACTGGCTGAACCTTAAACCTGGCCCACCTTCTATACGGAACCTATGATTACTGTTACTGATCAAATCAAAACCAATACCAATATTTTCCACAACGCGGTAATCATAACCTGAGAATCGATCAAGCTCCAATTCGGTATAGTTCAGCAGAAAAGCCGACTTCCAAGGGCGCCAAATCGTTTCGTACTTAGTAACAAATTTCTGACGCTTGGTTATACCGCTGCTGCGGGCATAATCAAAATCAAGGTCCAGATCATGTTCCCACTCTGGTCCAAACTTCCGGTTAAAGCTTAGGCCTATAGAAAGGGATTTTTCGTCCGTATCGCCAGTACTGCTAC
>CAXBKT010000018.1:0-37175 GCA_963976155.1 uncultured Kordiimonadaceae bacterium
CTTTAACTTCCTCGGGATAAGTAAGGGCATATTGTAACGAAATGGCACCGCCCATGCTATTCCCAGTTACGAAAAATTCTTTTATACCAATAGATTGTGTGAATTCTTTTAGAAAAGACACCATCCCGCTGTAAGTGTAATCCTCGGCTGGTGTAGCACCTGTAAGGCCGTGCCCCGGCAAATCGACTGAAACAACAAAATAGTCATCTTCTAGTTGGTCTACCCAGCCTTCCCAAGTATGTAAACTAGCATTAGAACCATGTAGTAATAATAATGTCGGACCTTCATCATTGCCTTGCATTCTATAGTGGGCAGTTGCCCCTGATGGCAGGTCGATAAAATCAGAGGCACCGGTTGCATATTTGACTGTAAGCACGGCATGGGGAATATCGGGTGTCCAATATTTGTATAGCAATAAGGCGGTGATAAGAAGGCCTGCGCCAGCAAAATACTTTAGTCGCGTTAGTTTCATTGGATTTTCCCCCGTTGCAGAGCAAGCGGAAGCTAGACTAACGAAAGCTTCGAACTTTGGCTATGGTGATTAATGAGCGGGAGTGGTGTTAGGTCATGTACCGCATTGTGCACGGTGCATCATCATGTGATCAGCAAGAACAACGGCCATCATGGCCTCTGCTATAGGGACAGCGCGAATACCAACACAAGGGTCGTGACGTCCCTTTGTCATGATGTCAGTGTTTTCTCCGCCTAGCGTGACGCTTTTGCGTGGTGTGAGAATGGAACTGGTTGGTTTAACCGCGAAGCGTGCCACCACAGGTTGGCCTGTGGAAATGCCACCAAGGATACCGCCGGCATTGTTGGAAAGGAATTCAGGCTTCCCATCTTTTCCCATACGCATTTCATCGGCGTTTTCTTCACCAGTTAGTTCAGCAGCTTCAAAGCCCGCTCCAATCTCGACAGCTTTTACTGCATTGATTGTCATCATTGCCATTGCCAGATCGCTATCAAGTTTACCGTATACTGGGGCGCCCCACCCAGCAGGCACTCCTTCAGCTTGAACCTCGATAACAGCACCAATTGAGCTACCACTTTTCCGGATTTCATCAAGTTCAGTCGCCCAAAGGTCCGCTGTTACGGGGTCGGGGCAGAAAAATGGGTTTTGACGAACAGCAGACCAATTGATCCGATTGCGGTTCACTTTATGGCTACCCATTTGCACCATGCCAGCATTAAGTTTTATACTATTGCCTAGAATTTTACGAGCTACTGCGCCGGCAGCAACACGGGCGGCGGTTTCTCTGGCGCTTGAGCGTCCACCCCCTCGGTAATCACGAATGCCATATTTGCTCATGTAGGTATAGTCAGCGTGACCAGGGCGAAAACTTTGTGCAATATCGCCGTAATCCTTCGAGCGCTGATCAGTATTCTCGATCATTAATTGAATCGGGGTGCCGGTTGTCTTGCCTTCAAAGACGCCCGATAGGATTTTAACCGTATCAGGCTCTTTGCGCTGTGTCGTGTATTTGGACTGGCCGGGTTTCCTCTCATCCAAATACACCTGGATATCTTCTTCACATAAATCCAACATGGGCGGAACACCGTCTACGGTGCAACCAAGGGCAGGGCCGTGGCTTTCGCCCCATGTTGTGAAGCGAAAAAGTCTTCCAAATGTATTGTAGGACATAAGGTTTAATCCAAATAAGGGCCTAGTCGAGCAATGCGATATACTGTTTCATATGCTCTTCGTTATTGATCATGCAGGTCGTGTTGAAACCAGCATCTACATAATGTGTTTCGCCAGTTACACCGCTTGAAAGGTTGGAAAGAAGGTAAAGGCCGGAACCAGCGACATCGTCAAGGGTGATATTGCGGCGAAGCGGGGCATTAGCTTCATTATATTTAAGCAGCATACGGAAGTCGCCAACACCAGAAGCTGCGAGTGTTTTCATTGGGCCAGCTGACAAAGCGTTTACGCGGATACCTTTTTCGCCGAGATCTTTCGCAAGATAGCGGGTGCTTGCTTCAAGTGCTGCTTTTGCGACACCCATTACATTGTAATGGGGGATAGCTTTCTCTGAACCATAATAGGTTAGAGTAAGCATGCTACCGCCTGGGTTCATAATTTTTTCAGCGCGCTGTGCCACTGCAACAAAGCTATATGCTGAAATATTCATCGTCATCAGGAAGTTGTCTAATGTGGTGTCCACATAACGTCCGCGCAGTTCGCTCTTGTCAGAATACCCAATAGCGTGAACAAAAAAGTCTATTTTGCCCCATTTCGCTTCTAGTTTTTCGAAAACAGCATCAATTGAAGCACCGTCGGAGACATCGCATTCTTCTACGAAGTCAGATCCAATTGAGGCAGCAAGTGGTTCAACGCGTTTTTTGAGTGCATCACCCTGGTAAGTGAATGCAATTTCTGCCCCTTGTTCATGGCAGGCTTGTGCAATACCCCATGCCATGGACTTGTTGTTGGCAACGCCCATAATTATACCGCGTTTTCCTTGCATTAATTTTGTCATATTGGCCCCATCTAACGTTCTGGACTGAATTTTGGCGCATCCTACACAAAGCGTCGGGTGCGTCAATCGGCTATATTTATTTATATTTAGTCGTTTTTCGTGGCGCTCGCATCTATTGATTCATCGCCCCAATATTTATCCTTGCTATATGCAGCATTCAATTCCGCTCCAAGAACAAAGCCCATACTTACCATAAAGCAAAAGAGCTGCAATATGACGACGCCGGCCAAAGAACCATATGTCATGTCATAATTGTCAGCATAGTTAAGGTAAATGGATAGGCCTTTAGCTGTAGAGAGTAAAACGACCATGGAGAGTATCGTCCCCGGCAGCCTTAAGGCTTTTCCTGCTCTGCGCGGTGTAAGTGCGAAATAGATACTGTATAGACCCAGCGTCAGGAGAGCAGGGCTGATCAATAGTCTCAGGTACCCCCACACTTGGTTTATTTCAGCGGTATAGGCATCTGGGAAAAGGCTAGTAAAAGCTTTGATTAGTGGTGGCCCTAATACTAGGGTGGACATTGCTGCAATAACAGCAATTCCGCTAAAGACCACTACGCCTAAGCTTTCGATACGCCGTATCCAGATAGGGCGAGCAAACTCTTTTCCAAAAGCTTTGATAAGTACGCCGCGTGCAGATTCGACACCCGCGGCAGCGGTCCATACAGCAAAAAGAATCGAACTGGTTAAAATTTCAGGGCCGGTAGATTTAATGATACCTTTTATTGGTCCGGAGATTACTTTGCCAACCTCAGGAGGAAGAACCTCAAGCATGAAGGCAATACCTTCAAGGCCGCGTTCCGTTTGGCCAAGGAAACCTGAGAGGGCGACTAGAAAGATAATGAATGGGAATAGGGAA
This sequence comes from uncultured Kordiimonadaceae bacterium, assembly GCA_963976155.1. GTDB lineage: Bacteria > Pseudomonadota > Alphaproteobacteria > Sphingomonadales > Kordiimonadaceae > Kordiimonas. Next base: position 3,339 of record CAXBKT010000018.1, read on the forward strand.
AGCATGGTGAGGAAGGCCATGTTTCCTGCTGCTGAAAGCGCATCATTTTCCAGAAAGAGCGCTAAAGCGCGCTGCCATATTTTTCCATGTCGCTTTAGAGATTCCATACGTTCGTTAATTTAACCCTGCTTTGTTGCGTAGGTCATCTCCGTTATTTTTACCCCAGGCCTTCACCATTTTTTCAAGATCTAAATCACGCTCAGCCGGCATATTTACGATGAGTTTTACATACATATGGCCAGTCGTGTCTTTACGTTTTATGCCCTTATCTTTGAGGCGCAGTCGTTTGCCAGAAGAAGCATTCCGGGGAATGCGAATGGTTAATTTACCTGTTGGTGTCGGTACTTGAATGTCGCCACCAAGAACCGCTTCATTAAGGGAAATGGGTAAGTCCAATAGAATATCATTGCCATCACGTTTGTAATAAGGGTGGGCGGCGACCTGAACCTCGACAAGTGCATCCCCTTTAGGGGCGCCGCCAATACCGGGGCCGCCTTGTTTTGCAAGGCGAATAACTTGACCATCCTGAATGCCTGCTGGGATTTTAATGTCAACGTTACGGCCATCATTTAGGCGCAGGCGGCGTGTTCCACCCGTGATAGATTCTTCAAAGCCCACTGTAATTTGATAGTTGATGTCCAGGCCCTTAGTGCGCCCAGATGTTTTATAGGGATTCTGCTTTTGAGTTTGCTGAGGGCCACGTCTTCCTGAAAAACTAAAAAATTCAGAAAATATGTCTTCTGCTGCATCAGGGCCAAAATCAGAGTTTTGACGATTATGAGCTCTGCGCGTTTGCCCGCCTCTACCAAAGCCGCCGCCAAAGCCGCCGCCAAAACCACTTGGAGCCTTCTGGTTACCATTCTCATCAATTTCGCCGCGGTCATATTGTGCACGCTGGTTTGCGTCGCCCAAGATAGCGTAAGCTGCGGAAACTTCTTTGAATTTTTCCGCTATCGCATGGTCGTTTTTATTATAGTCGGGGTGAAGTTTTTTCGCCAACGTACGATAGGCTTTTTTAACTTCGTCCTGTGTTGCGGATTTAGAAACCCCGAGCCGATTATAAAGATCATTCATAAGGTTGTTTCAAACTTTGAAAACCGATACTAAAACAATTGGAGCGCATGAAGTTGAATGCAAGCCCTAACGCACAATATTACCAAAGGCAATAATGAGCTAACGGTATTAATAATAATTTATACGCTTACGGAGCCTGATCCAAGTGGCAAAAAAGACAGCAGAGTTTATAGAGCCTATTTCTAAGGTGAATGAATGGCTTTTGGAAGCAGAAGCGAAAGAGCCTAATGACCCAAGCGCAATGGCTTTAGCCACTGCAACTCCGGATGGATTCCCGAGTGTGCGCATGGTTCTTTTAAAGGGCTGTGATGAGCGAGGTTTGGTTTTCTATACCAACTTACAAAGTCGTAAAGGGGGTGAATTAGCAGATAACGCAAATGCTGCACTTCTATTCCATTGGAAAAGTTTGCGCCGACAGATTAGAGTGGAAGGCGCGGTTGAAGCTGTTACCACCGAAGAGGCGGATGCTTATTTTTCTAGTCGTGCGAGGGCAAGCCAGATTGGAGCTTGGGCATCTGCGCAGTCCCGGCCAATGGAAGGTCGTTTTGAGTTTGAAGCGGCCATCGCTAAATATACCGCAAAATTTGGGACAGGAAAGGTGCCCCGGCCTGATTTTTGGTCAGGGTATAGGCTAAAACCCAAATATTTTGAGTTTTGGCGTGACCGTAAATTCCGGCTCCATGAGCGTGTAACATACAGCATTTCTGATTTTGAAAACCGCTGGGCCGTTGAGGAAATTTATCCGTAGCCGAAGTTTGGTGAAATATTGTTTTTCACGTCGCTTTCGTATTGCGTTGTCATATTACTGTTACATTACATAACTAGATTTTCACCCAAGTTTTGGCACGTTGGCACTCTAGTGTTGGCGTAGTTTTCTGCTGGTTTTCGGCCGGTAGTTTCACGATTTGACGAGGGTCAAAGTGATGAATGTCTCCATTCGGCTATTGATTATACTTGGTTTTACCGCTGTTATTGCAATTCTTGGCACTGTAAATTTACTGTCTACTTTTAAACTTAGCGGTCTTGATGAAGCTTCTGCTCATATAGTTGAGAAGACAGATGTTGTTCGATTGACTAACGACTATGTTGCATCTGTTACTCGTCAAAAAGCAGCGTTATTCTTGTTTGCTCGCTCTGGTCTGGAAGCCGATAAAAAGCTTGTTCAAGAAGCACAAGAAGATGTTCTTCAACTACGGGCACAAGTTGTTTCCCAGCTAAAAAACGCAGGGCAATCAGCATTAGCAGAACGCATTGAGGCTTCGTCTCAGAAGTTTTCCGAGGTTTTTGTAGCGATTCAGGACCGGTTAGGGAATGAAGCTGAAGCGTTGCAGGTTATTGTTGTTGGAATTGGCAAACTTAAAGAATCTTCATCGCGCCTAACAGGTTTCTTTGCAGCTCGAGAGGACGCGGAATCGAAGGCGCTGGGTCGACAAATTCCTGAGGTCATCTCTGAATTTTCCATTTTTAGTATTGCTTATGCCGCATCTGGTAATCCTGCTGATTTTGAAGGGGCTATCAAGGCGGGAGAGAGCATAGAAGCGCTTATAAAGACTGCGGCACAGATGCTCAGCACTTTGCCGAGACGTGAGCGGTCGATTGTACGGTATGTTAGGCGTGATGGGGATGTCATTAGGCAAAGCCTTAGGCAGAAGAACGCGACAATGATTGCTATCGATGAGGCAATGACGAAACTCACAGGCGCAGCTGCTCAGATCCAGCAAATTACGGACCGTATCAAGGTGGGGGCCCGAACAGAGCAAAGCATAGCCCTGACGAAAATGGAAAAGGAAGTTTCCTCAGTCATTAAAACGAGTGTTTGGGGTGTTGTTATTGGCGGGATAGCAGCCCTTTTATTTGCATGGGGCATTGGTGTGTCTATTGTCGGGCCAATTGCAAAAATTACTCGTGCAATTGGAGCACTTGCAGACGGCAATAAATCAGTTCAAATACCCTTTAGAAAAAGAACTGATGAGCTCGGAAAACTTGCTGAGGCGGCTGGAGTATTCAAAGATAGGGCATTTGAACTAGAGCGTGTTGCAGAAGCAAAAGTCTTGGCTGAAGCAGAAGCGTTGCAAGCTGAACGCCGCAGGGACCAAGAACAAGCTGCATTCGTTGAAAGCCAACGTGAAGAGGAGCTTGCTAATCGTGCTGCGCGACAGCTAGTGCGCAAACGACAGCGCCTTGCGATGGCCGCGGATTTTGAAAATAGGGTGATCGGTGTTGTAGATGCTGTAAGCAAAGCATCTCAGGAGGTCGAGTCAGCTTCAAGGTCACTTGTTGCAAATACCGAGCAAACTAAAGTGCAGGTTGCCAATACTAGCGGTGCGACGGATGAAGCTTCTGTAAAGGTTCAGTCCGTTGCTGGGGCTACTGAGGAACTTGCAGTTTCTTTTTCTAGTGTGGGGAGTGAGCTTGCTCATAGCGCCTCAGTTGCAAAAGAAGCGGTATCTGAGGCCGCTCGTACAACTGAAACAGTACAAGGGCTTACGCAAGCGGCTGAGAAAATTGGTCTTGTTGTGAAGATGATTCAGGAAATCGCAGAGCAAACTAATTTACTTGCTCTTAATGCCACTATTGAAGCTGCACGAGCTGGGGACGCAGGCAAGGGCTTTGCGGTTGTCGCGCAGGAGGTAAAAAACCTTGCTGCACAATCAAGTAATGCTACGGCGGATATATCAGGCTATGTGAAGCATATACAAAGCGTTGCATCGGATGCTGGCTCTGCTATCGCGCGGATCACTGACATTATTACTAATATGGATGAAGTAACTCAATCTGTTGTTGTTGCCGTTGAGCAGCAAACAGGTGCCACCAAAGAGATTGCAGAAAATGTTCAACATGTAGCTGCAAGTACAGAAAGTGTGCGGGAAAGCGTTGGCATTGTTGGGTGTGCTGCTGATGAAACACAGATTATGGCAAATAGCTTGCAAGTAAATGCTGAGGATCTGATGCGTGAAGCTGAAGCACTTGGTGAAGAAGTACGTAGTTTTCTTGTAGAAGTGCGAGGCGATCAAGATGAGATTGAAGCTGCTAGTAGTTGCTCAAATGATAATGTGATTATGTTGAAGTCAGCTTAGCTTGAAAACATGATGTATGGCCCTACGTTATTTTTTGGACTTTGACGTCTAGTAAATACGGTCTAATCTTATCACTGATGAGTGAGGGATTGGGAAAAGGGGATATTCGATGGATGGCATGCAGCATATGGAAACGCCAGCAGACATTATTGCTGAAAAACTTGCTCTTCAAAGAAAGGCGTATTTGGCTGAAGGCTTTGTGACTGCGGAAGTTCGCAAGGATCGTTTAAAGCGTGCGAAAGCCTGTCTGCTTGAAAATAAAGACGAATTTATTCGGTTAATTTCTGAAGACTTTGGGGACCGATCTCGTGAAACGACATTGTTTGCTGATGTAACAGCCAGCGCAGGGGCGCTTACCGATGCAATATCCCACGTTAGCAAGTGGATGCGCCCTTCAAAGCGTTCCTTGCAGTTTCCGCTTGGTTTATTGGGTGCAAGGGCGGAGGTTGTACCCCAGCCAAAAGGTGTTGTTGGCCTTATTACTCCCTGGAATTTCCCCCTAACGATGGTTTTTGTACCGCTCGCGCAAATGCTTGCTGCGGGTAATAGGGTGATGATTAAACCATCTGAGGCGACGCCGAGGACGTCTTCATTCTTTAAGGAAGTATTTGCTAAGTATTTTGATGAAACGGAAATTACAGTTGTGGTTGGGGCCGTGGAGACTAGTCAGGCGTTCGCAAAACAAAAGTGGGACCACCTGATGTTTACGGGTGCGCCTGCTGTTGGTAAACTGGTGATGAGAGCTGCAAGCGAGAATTTAACACCTGTTACACTTGAGTTGGGTGGCAAGAGTCCTGTGATTGTGGGTAAAAGTGCGAGCCTGAATGCGGTTGCGGAGCGGGTTGCAACCATGAAGCACATGAATTCTGGTCAGATTTGTTTGGCGCCAGATTACGTGAATATTGATGCAGCTCGACGGGATGAATTTGTTGCAACTTACACTAAGCAAGTTCAAGCCATGTATCCAAGCATGCTGGCAAATGAACAATATACCTCGATTATCAGTAAAAGGCATCGTGAACGGCTTGAAGGATATATCGAGGATGCAAAAGCTAAGGGTGCAGACGTAAGGGTTATTAACCCGGCTGACGAGGATTTTAGCGGTCAAAATCAGGCGAATAAAATACCGTCGACCCTGATCTTGGATCCGACTGATGACATGAAAGTAATGCAGGAAGAGATTTTTGGCCCAATACTGCCTGTTCGAACGTATGAAAATTCAGATGAAGTGATTGATTATGTCAATGAGCACGAAAAGCCTCTTGCTCTCTATTATTTTGGAACGGATAAACTTGAAGAAGCAAAAGTACTGACCCATACCACATCGGGAGGCGTGACAGTGAATGACGTGCTTTGGCACGGCGCACATGAAAATTTACCATTTGGCGGTGTGGGGAATAGCGGCATGGGTAGGTATCACGGCTATGATGGTTTCCTTGAATTTAGTCATCAAAAATCAGTATTACGACATCCTAAAATTAGCATTGCAAAGCTTTTGGGCATCATCCCGCCCTATACAAAGAAGCTTGAGCGCACTGTGAATATGCAACTTCGGAAGTAATCTTCTCGATGCGCCACAGTAAATTGACGGGCACTGTATTGTGCCCGTTTTTTTGTGTGTATTTAACTGGACTTACTCGCTGGTCGCTCCAGTTAATGTTCAAACCCATATGAAAGGTTAATGTTCAAACCCATATGAAAGGCGCCAGTTGGCGCGGCAATTGGACAGGGGAGTGTGTTTTGGACGTTGCAGGGAAAAATATTGTTATTACTGGCGGTGCTAGCGGTATTGGAGCTGCACTGGTAGCTTTATTGGCTGCTGAGGGAGCCAAAAACATTGCAGTAGCTGACATGAATTATGAAGGTGCGCTTGCAGTTGCAGAAAAAGCAGGGCCGATGGCCAGGGCATATAAGCTTGATGTAACCGACGAAGAAGCTGTTCAAGCGATGGCAGATGACTTTGAATCTAAAGCTGGTCCGCTTGACCTTTATTTCTCGAACGCAGGGATTATTTTTACCGATGCTCCTGATTGGACCAGTATTAGCCAGAGCAATACACAGTGGCAGAAAATATGGGAAGTGAATGTTTTTTCTCATGTGCTGGCATGCCGTGCGGTGTTGCCAGGCATGATTGAGCGCGGTTCTGGTGGTATTGTAATTACGGCATCTGCAGCCGGTTTGTTGAGTGCCATTGGGGATAGCTCTTATTCTACCACTAAACATGCGGCAGTTGGTTTTGCCGAGAACCTCGCTATTACACATGGTGACGATGGTATTTATGTAGGTGCATTATGCCCTCAAGCTGTTGAATCACAAATGACAAAAGATATTGGTGATAGCATTGCGGGCATGGATGGTATTTTGCCTGCTGATGAACTGGCGCGTCGAACACTCATGCAGATGCGAGAAGGGTGTTTTATGATCCGCCCGCATAAGGAAGTAGAAGAATATTTCCTGCATAAAGCACAAGATTATGATCGCTGGATTGGGGGCATGCGAAAACTACGTCGCTATCAAAGTGAAAAAACAGGCCGTCCGGTATAAAGGGGATTAGGACTATGAATTATACAAAGCTAATGGATTTTACCGGTAAAACTGTCTTTGTCAGCGGGTCCTCACGTGGCATCGGCGAGGCCCTAGTTCGCGCATTTGCTGCAAACGGCGCTGATGTGATTGTTTCAAGCCGTGATCAAGATGCCTGTGATGCTGTTGCCGCCAGCATTCGCGAAAGTGGTGGCAGTGCAAAGGCTAAAGCTTGTCATGCAGGCCGCATGGAAGATGTCGCCTCCGTGTTTGACTGGATCAAAGCTGAATGTGGAAAGCTAGACGTATTGGTAAATTGCGGCGGAACCAACCCTTTTTATGGTTTGATTGGCGATACACCAGAGGCTGCCTTTGATAAAACCATCGATGTTAACCTGAAAGGCCCTTTCTATCTGTCGGCTGAAGCGGTCAAGATGATGAAAGAATCTGTTGGCGGTGCAATTGTTAATGTTGCCTCAATCAACGGTATTTCCCCAGGGCACTTACAAGGCATCTACTCCATGACTAAGTCTGCCATGATAAACATGACTAAGGCTTATGCACGGGAATATGGCGGTGATGGTATCCGGGTAAATGCCATTTGCCCGGGCTTCGTTGAAACTAATATGACGAAAGTCTTCACTTCAAATGAGGATGTGATGAAGTCGGTTGTGAACCAATTCCCAATCGCCCGTGCAGGGCAGCCACAAGATATGGTTGGTGGTGTGCTTTATCTGGCCTCTGACGCTGCGGCATTTACGACAGGCACAACGCTTGTTATGGATGGCGGGTACACAGCATAGGGGATCATGATGTCGGAGGAACTCAATAAAACCGTTGGTGTTCGTGAAGGTGAAGAGTTAGACATCTCGCTTGTTGATAGTCTTTTAAAAGCTCGTATAGAGGGCTTGATCGGGTTGCCTGTTATTCGCCAGTTTGCCAGTGGGCATTCGAATCTCACATACTCAATACAGTATGAAAACCAAAGTCTGGTTTTACGGAGACCTCCGTTTGGTACACGGCCCAAATCTGGACACAGTATGATTAGGGAATACAGCGTGATGAACGCTCTAAAACCTGCTTACGCTGCTGTACCGGATACCTATTTTCATATGACGGGCGAAGAAAGCCCGCTTGGCGCAGAGTTTTATGTGATGGAGCAGGTGGAAGGCCGGAAACTGGAGCGTGATATTCCAAAGGAATGGAATTTCGGCGCGGCAGAAGGCAGGAAGCTATGTCTATCATTTTTTCAGAAACTAATTGATCTTCACAACGTAGATTATAAAGCAGTTGGTTTGGAGGGATTTGGTCGCCCCGAAGGCTATATTAAACGGCAGGTTCTAGGATGGAATGGGCGTTATGAGAAAGCCTTAACCGACGATGTTGAAGCCTTTGAAGATGTTCGGAGTTGGCTTGAAGAAAAAATGCCTGAAGACGAGGTGGGGCACTCTGTCTTACATGGTGATTACCGGCTTGATAATGTGATTCTAGATGCAGATAACCCTTTCGATATTAAGGCGGTGCTTGACTGGGAAATAAGCGCGCTTGGTGACCCATTGATGGACTTGGGGAATACACTTGCCTATTGGTCGCAGGCCGGTGACCCTGAGGACATAATAGCGATGCGTATGCAGCCATGTATGGCTGAAGGTATGATGACGCGAGAAGAAATATGTGAATTATACGCCAAAGAAACAGGCTATGACCTCAGTGGATTTGATTATTACCTAGTCTACGGTGTTTTTAGACTTGCAGTGATTTTGCAGCAAATTTATTTCCGTTACTATCATGGTCAGACCAGAAACCCCGCATTTGCTAAGTTTGCGGGCCGGACAAATCAATTGGGTAACTATGCAAGGTTATTGATTGAACGCTCTGGTATATAAATCGGAGCATTTGCTTCTCCAAATAGATTCAATTTAATCGTTTATTTTACGGTTTGTTATCTGTTGCCTGTCACTATCTCGCTCGGTGGCGCTACTTTTGGGGAAGTTTTGATTGATGGCTGAGAATTTAGCCTATTCTTTGGCTTTGGACTTATTGTTCAATGGCCAAAATATGGATTACTGCGAACGACCGATTAGCCTGACAGCTTTTGGTAAGATGGCCATGTTTGACGCATTGCCGGAACGTGCGCGTGTCGCCGTTATTGGCGCCGGTGGTGGTCGCCTTGTCAAATCATTGATCGAGCGTGGCTACTTTGTGGATGCCTTTGAAGGGCGCCAGGAGTGTTCCGATCATTTGGAACGCTATTTCGCGGGAACCTCTTCAGTCAAGGTGTTGCCAATGATGCACCTGAATGAGCCGACACGCCGTGAGCGTATGAATTATTCTGCGGTCATTTGTATGGATGACTTACGCGCATTTCGTGATAACGCTGAATGGACAGAATATGTACAGCGAATTATTCGCCCGGATGGTTATTTTGTTTATTCACAGGTTTCAAACCAACTTCCTTCAAAAAAGAATACGCTTGGCCTCTATTTTCGGCAATCGGGTATCTATAATGTCAGTGAAGAAACCGCGAAAGAGATATGCGCCAGCTATGAAGAGCTGAACGATTGGGAACCTGGGCAGGGTGAAGCTGGTAAAGGAATGGCTATCGAGACATTGGATATGATTAAGTCAGCTTCAAGCTTACGTCGAAATATTAGAAGCGGTGTAGAAGTGAGCTACGTTGTATGGCAACGCAGAAAAGACAATGATTTTGCAGATGGTTAGTCTTGCTTCATTCGCAGTAAACACTCCTGTGCAGTAGAAGCTAATAGCTTGCCGTCTTGAGAATACAGGGCTCCACGTGCGAGGCCTCGGCCTCCACCTGACCAATATCCCTCAGTTTTATAGTAAATCCAGTCATCTACACGAAAACCATCGCTATGGAACCACATCGCATGATCAACACTAGCAACTGTTTTGAGGGCTGTTGAGCGAGGGAACATCGCATGTGGGCGCAGCGTACTACTTAGAAAGGCAAAGTCAGAAATATACGCTAGAAGCCGTGCATGTAGCGCTTGTTCATCGCCGATCTTGTTCTGCAACTTCAACCAATATCCGGTAACTGGATCTTTAGGCTGGGGGTTTTCTAGGTCCATTCGGTCTAAAGAGCGCATCTCAAAAGGAATTAGAGCTCCCATACGCATTTCCTTGCCAAGAGCTCTTAGGGCCTTGCCGTAGTATGCTTCATCGTCATCAAGTTCTTCTGGTGATGGCACATCAGGCATGTTGATTTGATGGGATAAGCCAGCCTCGCCGACATGGAAGGAGGCTGACATAGCAAATATGGCCTCACCGTTCTGAATGGCTCTTACACGGCGTGTAACAAAACTTCGGCCATCTCTGATGGGGTCAACATCATAAATGATAGGCTGGCCTGCAATACCCGGTCGCAGGAAATAACAGTGCATAGAATGTAAACTAAGCTCTGGCTCAACGGTTAAAGTTGCAGCCTCCATTGCTTGTGCGAGCACGTGGCCGCCAAAGACATGGCGGGTGGGCCAGTCATTAGGCTCACCTCGGAAGAGTAGTTTTTCAAGTTGCTCTACTGCGAGAACTTTAAGTGTTTTTTCTACCGTGTTCATAAATGCCCTTAGGTGCGATAGCTCGTATCCATACGGTCTAGTTTACGGAGTAGAGCAGGCCAAACTAGGTGGTCAGCTCCTTGTGCGCCTGCGACAACTCTCAGGTCGCGCATAGCGTTATCTATGCCTTCTTGAGGGGGGGCGTTTAAAGCGCCGCCTACGGATTGACTAAGTATTTGTATTTTACAGGCTTTTTCAAGAAAATACATTAGTTCAAATGCTTGCGCGACAGTAGGGGCCGCTGTGAGCGTACCGTGATTGCGGAGAATGAGTGCTTGTTTGTCACCCATGTCAGCAACTAGGCGTTCTTTTTCTCCTTCATTAACAGCGATACCCTCATAATCATGGTAAGCAACCGACATCCATGCTGGGATAGAACTTTGGCAAAGTGGTAACAGGCCATCTTTTTGGTTGGAGACGGCAATGCCATAGTCTGTATGTAAATGCAGGACGCAGTGGGCATCATCTCGAGTAGCGTGTATCGCACTGTGTATGATGAAGCCAGCGGCATTTGCTATAAACGGCGTGTCCATTAACTTGTTGCCATGCAGGTCAACTTTAATCAGGCTTGAAGCAGTGATCTCTTCAAACATTAGGCCAAGTGGGTTGATGAGGAAATGGTGGTCGCCGCCGGGAACGCGTGCTGAAATATGAGTGTAAATCAGATCATCCCACCCATAGTGTGCGCAAAGTCTATAGGCCGCTGCCAGATTGACACGTGTTTGCCATTCGCCTTCCGAAACTTCGTCTTTCACAGATGGTATTTCGAGTGTACCGTCTAGGACCATATTATCCTCCCACTTCAATCATCTTAGTTAAAAATAACTTTTCTGTTCTTGACTTAGTTCAATCTAGACCGATGTCACATTCAAAGTTCTAAACCACACTGCACTAGCTTTAAATTCAAAGCAGCAGGGATAAAGTGTTGGAGAAATTGTATGAGTGACCTGGAAGCTTTCCGCGGTGAAACCCGTGCTTGGCTTGAAGAGAATTGCCCGCCACTTATGCGGACACCAGAAAATGGTGACGCGGATATTTGTTGGGCTGGTCGTGGGTTTGAGTTCCAATCCGATAGCCAACGTCAATGGCTAGAGCGCATGTCGGCTCGTGGTTGGACGGTGCCTACTTGGCCAAAAGAATATGGTGGCGGCGCACTGTCAAAAGACGAAGCTAAGATATTGGCGTCGGAAATGAAACGTATTGGCGCCCGTACACCGCTTACGAGCTTTGGTATTTGGATGCTTGGCCCCGCGCTATTGAAATTTGGTTCGGAAGAGCAGAAGCTTGAACACCTTCCAAAAATTGCACGCGGTGAAATTCGTTGGTGCCAAGGGTACTCAGAGCCGAATGCGGGTTCTGACCTTGCAAGCTTAGCCACAAAGGCACTTGACGGTGGTGATCATTATGTTGTGTCTGGCCAAAAGGTGTGGACAAGTTATGCTGATAAGGCAGATTGGATTTTCTGTCTTGTTCGTACGGACACTAAAGAGAAACACACAGGTATTAGTTTTGTGTTGTTCGATATGGCTAGCGAAGGTGTTTCAACGCGTCCGATTAAGCTGATTTCTGGATATTCGCCTTTCTGTGAAACTTTCTTTGATGAAGTTAAGGTTCCAAAATCAGCACGAGTCGGTGATGAGGGGCAGGGTTGGACGATTGCCAAGTACTTACTTACTCATGAGCGTGGTTCTATCAGTGGTTTGTGGGATAGTATACCGCTTGGCCAAGTGGCTGTTGAGAAGATTGGTACCGTGGACGGCGAAATCGCGGACAAGATGTTGCGGTATCAGATTGCAGAGCATGAAATAGATTCTGCTGCATTCATGATGACACTTGAACGTGCTGGCGACGAAGCGAAATCAGGCGGAAGCCTTGGGGCTTTCTCTTCCATGCTTAAATACTATGGGACTGAGCTGAATAAGGATCGAAATGAACTTGTTCTCAAAGTAAATGGCTCAGATGCTTTTGAGTGGGAGGGACAGTTCTCAAATAATGGAGAAGTTGCCCGGCGCTGGCTAAGGAGCAAAGGTAATTCAATCGAGGGCGGCACCACCGAAGTGCAGCTCAATATTATTTCAAAACGCATTCTTGATTTGCCGGCGTAAGGGGGAAGTCATGGCTTTACTTTTAAATGAAGAACAACAGTTATTAAAAGAAACTGCTGACGGCTTTTTTGCCGATAAGGCGCCTGTTTCGGAACTTCGGGCATTGCGCGATGAGGGAGCAGAAGAAGCATATAGTCCAGCGCTCTGGCAGGAAATGAGCGAGATGGGTTTTACGGGCTTGTTGGTTGATGAGGAGCAAGGCGGTACTGGCTTCGGATATGTTGGTGCTGGTATTGTCGCGGAAACGATGGGGAGAAATCTTTCTGCAAGTCCATTTTTTGCAAGTACTATTGTTGCCGCATCGTTGATTAAGGCGGCAGGAAGCGAAGAACAGAAAGCGCTTCTGTTGCCTGCTATAGCGGCCGGGGAAACAATTGTAACATTAGCGATAGATGAAACAGGGATTCACCTTCCGGAATCCGTTGCTATGGGAGCAGTGGCTAGTGACAGTGGTTACAAGTTAGGAGGTCTAAAAACCTTCGTGCCCGACGGAGGTAATGCTGGTTATTTTTTGGTGCTAACACGTACTTCAGGTGATGCTGGCGACCGTAATGGTTTAAGCCTATTCCTTGTTGATAGACGCACTTCTGGTCTGATTGTTGACACAACCGTTATGGCGGATAGCCGAAACTGGGCCAAACTTACATTTGAAAATGTTCAAGTAGATGCAGCCGCCCTGGTTGGTACTGAGGGCGCAGCAATGGACTTTCTAGAACCAGTTCTAGACCGGGCTAGGGTTGTGGTAGGCGCTGAGTTACTTGGTATTGCACAAGAATGTCTTGATCGTACGGTTGCGTATCTGCGGGAGCGTAAACAGTTTGGGGTGCTGATTGGGAGTTTTCAAGGTTTACAACATCGAGCGGCGACCCTCTATAGTGAAATCGAGATAACACGGTCAGCAGTTCTTAAGGCTTTGCAAACTGCTGATACCGGAGCGGATATGGCGAAACTCGCTAGTCTAGTGAAGGCGAAAGCCTCGAAAACAGCAGAACTGGCAACCAATGAGGCCCTGCAAATGCACGGCGGCATCGGTATGACTGACGAATTTGAAATTGGCTTTTTTATGAAGCGAGCGCGTGTATTGCAGGCGCTATACGGCGATTATAATTATCACGCGGACCGGTTCGCGCGGTGTTCAGGTTATTAAGGTGGGGATGACGCAATGAATTTAGGTTTAACAAAAAAAGCTGAAGAGTTACGCGACCGTGTTCGTATGTTTATCGATACCTATGTTGTACCAGTTGAAGATGAATTTCACGCCGAGGTAGGTAAGGGTAGTGATCGTTGGGAACTGACGCCCCGCATGACAGAAATTCTGGAGGGTTTAAAAAGTCAGGCTCGGAAAGACGGGCTCTGGAATTTTTGGCTAACAGATTCTGACGAGGGGTACGGTTTGTCCACCGTTGAATATGCCTACCTTGCTGAAGAAATGGGTCGCTCCCAAATAGCTGCTGAAGCTTTCAATTGCAGTGCACCTGACACAGGAAACATGGAAGTAATTGAACGTTACGGCACCAAAGAACACAAAGAGAAGTGGCTAAAGCCGCTTCTTGAGGGAGAAATTCGGTCAGCATACTTAATGACGGAACCGGACGTTGCTTCCTCTGATGCAACTAACCTTGAAATGAGTGCTGTATTGGACGGTGACGAGTATGTCATAAACGGTGAAAAATACTGGGCATCTGGTGCAGGCGACCCTCGCTGTAAAATTTATGTGGTTATGGTGAAGACAGGCGATGATGACACGCCGCGCAAAAGCCGACACAGCATGATCCTTGTTGAAGCAGGTATGCCGGGTATTGAAGTATTACGTCCGATGATGGTGTTCGGTCATGATGATGCGCCGCACGGCCATATGCATATTCGCTTTACTGATGTGCGTGTTCCAAAAGAGAATCTGGTTCTTGGAGTTGGACGTGGTTTTGAAGTGTCACAAGGTCGCTTAGGTCCTGGCCGTATTCATCACTGCATGCGGTCTATCGGCTCAGCAGAGCGTGCACTAGAGTTGCTTTGTAAGCGTGCAACGACACGTGAAGCATTTGGTCGACCCCTTGCGAAGCTCGGTGCCAACTATGACATTATTGCTGAAGCGCGGATCGAGATTGAAATGGCTCGGCTCTTGTGTCTGAAAGCGGCTTACGTGATGGATACAGTGGGCACACAAGCCGCTCAGCCGTATATTTCGCAGATCAAGGTCGTTGCCCCGCGTATGGCCTTAAAGGTAATAGACGAAGCGATGCAGATGCACGGTGGTCGCGGTATTAGTCAAGATTTCCCTCTTGCGGAAATGTGGCATGGTCAGCGTACACTTCGCTTTGCCGATGGCCCAGATGCTGTGCACCGCATGGTGATAGCGCGTACCGAATTAAAAAAATATCGCTCAAACAGCGTTTAGGGGTCCCGAATGGATATTGATAATCTTTTCAATGTTTCTGGTAAGGTAGCGTTGGTCACTGGCGGCGGCTCTGGTATTGGTACAATGGCCACTGAGGCGCTAGTACGAGCGGGATGTAAGGTCTATATTGCTTCCCGGCGGCTCGAAAGTTGTGAGGCTGTTGCAGAAGAGTTGAATGCTGTAGGCCCCGGCAAAGTGATAGCGCTGCAGGCTGATCTTATGACGCCAGAAGGTACAGTGGTATTAGCTTCAGCACTTAGGGAGCGTGAGAAACAGCTTGATATTCTCGTGAATAACTCCGGTATGACTTGGGGGGCTGAACTGGATGAGTTTCCGCGTAGTAAATGGGACGAAGTTTTAACGCTTAATGTTACGGCTGTTGCTGACCTTACGCGTCTTTTGTTGCCGATTCTTCAAAAAGCAGGCACTGCGGAAGACCCTGCGCGGGTTATCAATCTAGGATCTGTTGTCGGGACACGCCCTGCGCCAAGTAATGCATATAGCTATGCGACTAGTAAAGCTGCGGTGCATCACTTAACGCGTATCTTGGCAAATGAACTCGGGAGTAGGCACATTACAGTGAATGCTATTGCACCGGGCCCATTCCCCAGTCGTATGATGGCCCATGTAACTGAGAATGAAGCTCGTAGACGAGCGATGGAAGCGCAAGTGCCTTTGCATAGGGTGGGCACGCCGGAGGATATTGCAGGTGTTTTGCTTCTGTTAACTTCACGTGCAGGGGCTTATATCAGCGGCGGCATCATCCCTCTGGATGGTGGGATGTCGGCGCAGCCATAACGAATCGAACGAATCAATTGATTCGTTCTGAAAATATGATTCGAAACAATGTGTTGTGACATTTGTTTGAATCAAAATTGTAACAACATGTTTTATTAGGTTTTGGAGGCTTTTATGACCAAGGTCGTATCAAAAGAAGAGCTTAAAAATTTCATTGGCGAAGAAACTGGCGTTTCAGATTGGTTCTTGATTGATCAGGAACGTATTAATCAATTTGCTGATGTAACAATGGACCATCAGTTTATTCATGTGGATGAAGAAGCCGCTGCAAAAACACCATTTGGGTCGACTATCGCCCATGGTTTTCTCACATTGTCTATGCTTAGTTACTTGTCAATCAGCTCCATGGTGGGCGTGAAGGGCACAACTGCTGTTATAAATTATGGGACAGATAAAGTTCGCTTTCTCAGTCCTGTAAAAGTGAACAGCAAAATACGAGCTAGAGTTAAGATGGTTGAGGTTCAGGAAAAGCCAGGAAACCGCTTGTTAGTCAAAAACGAAATTACAGTTGAAATTGAAGGAGAACGGCACCCAGCGCTTATTGCGGACTGGTTGACGCTGTTTATCCTTGCCTAAACAGAATTGGAGAAAGTTATGAGTATTAGATATGATGACCAGGTTGCGATTGTAACAGGTGCAGGTGGCGGTTTGGGGCGTAGCCATGCGCTCGCACTTGCTGCACGCGGCGCAAAGGTTGTGGTGAATGACCTTGGCGGCGATGTAAGAGGCGAAGGCGGTTCATCGGCTGCAGCAGAAGCTGTTGTAAAAGAAATTATCGATGCAGGCGGCGAAGCATTTGCGCACGGTGCTAACGTTTGTGACGCAGATCAGGTCGCTGATATGGTACATCAAACCATTGAGAAATGGGGCCGCATCGATATTTTGGTGAATAACGCGGGGGTACTAAGAGACAAGTCCTTTGCTAAAATGACCAATGAGGATTTCAATTTCGTTCTGCAGGTTCATATTATGGGCTCTGTCACTTGCACTAAGGCTGTTTGGGAGATTATGCGTGAACAGCAATATGGCCGTATTGTCATGACGACTTCGTCTTCTGGTCTTTATGGGAATTTTGGTCAATCAAATTACGGTGCTGCGAAACTGGGTTTGGTTGGTTTCATGAATACACTGTGTCTTGAAGGTGCGAAATACGGTATTCATGTAAACAGCCTTGCGCCAATGGCGGCGACGAGAATGACTGAAGGCTTGCTGCCGGAAATGGCGCTTAAACTTTCAACACCAGAATCTGTGACGGCAGGTTTATTGACGCTTTGCGATACAGATGCGCCAAACCGCACAATTCTTTGCGCAGGTTCTGGTGGTTATGCCAAGGCAATTATTTATGAAACTGATGGTGTATACCTGAGCCCTGATGAGCAAACACCAGAAAATGTTCGGGCTGCGATGGCCGACATTAGTAATCCTGAGGGCCAAGAAGAATTAACGCAGGGTTTTGCCCAGTCAGAAAAATTTGTTCGGAAGGCCGCTGCTTTCCTTAGTAAGCAAAATGGATAAGGAGACACAGCATGCGTGAAGCAGTTATTGTATCAACAGCGAGAACACCTATAGGCCGCGCGTATCGTGGTGCCTTTAATGCAACCCTCGCACCGACCCTTGGTGGGCACGCTATTCAGCATGCTGTTGAGCGTGCAGGCATCGACGGCGCTGAAGTTGATGACGTGGTTATGGGTTGTGCTCTTACGCAAGGCACAGGCGGTGCTAATATTGGCCGTTTGGCAGCACTGCGTGGCGGCTTGCCAGTATCTGTATCAGGTATGACGATGGACCGTCAGTGTGCCTCAGGTATGATGGCAATCGCGACGGCTGCGAAGCAAATTATTACTGATGGTATGGATGTTGCCGTTGGTGCAGGCATTGATAGTATTTCGATGGTCCAAAACGAACATATGAATACGCATTATGCGGTTGACCCATCACTGGTTGCTATGCATGAGAACGCTTATATGCCGATGTTGCAAACTGCGGAAGTGGTGGCTAGCCGTTACGGTATAACCCGTGAAGCAATGGACGAATACGGTCTGCAGTCACAGCAACGTACAGCCGCCGCGCAGAAAGCCGGTAAATTTGATGATGAGATTGTGCCGCTTGCGGCCAAAATGGGCGTAATGGATAAAGAAACTAAGAAAATTTCTTTTCATGATGTGTGCCTTGACAAAGACGAGGGTAATCGTCCTGAAACAACACTTGAAGGATTAGCTGGCCTTCGTACAGTCGTGGAAGGTGGCACAATCACTGCAGGGAATGCAAGCCAGCTTTCTGACGGTGCTTCGGCTTCAGTGTTAATGGAATCAAAGACAGCTGAGAAAAAAGGGCTGAACCCCCTCGGTATATACCGAGGTATGGCTGTGGCGGGTTTAGAGCCTGACGAGATGGGCATTGGCCCAGTGTACGCTATTCCAAAGCTTCTCGCTAAAAATGGCCTGAAGATGGATGATATTGGCCTATGGGAACTGAATGAAGCATTTGCAGTGCAGGTAATTCATTGCCGCGACGAGCTTGGCATACCTGATGAGATTTTGAACGTAAATGGTGGTGCGATTTCTATTGGTCACCCTTATGGCATGTCGGGCGCTCGCATGGTTGGCCATGCCCTCATTGAAGGAAAACGTCGCGGTGCAAAATATGTTGTTTGCACAATGTGTGTTGGTGGGGGTATGGGGGCTGCAGGTTTGTTTGAAGTAGCCTAAATATTATGAACTTGGGCGAGGGTTTCCTCGCCTTCTTCCCCCATCTTTGAGGATGATATGATGAAAGCTGTTTTGTGCCAAGAACTTGGCCTTGCTGATAAACTTGTTGTCGTAGATATTGATGCGCCTAGGCCCGGTAAGGGCGAAGTGCTTTTGGACGTAAAAGCTGCAGGTCTGAATTTTCCTGATGTCCTTATGATTCAAGGACTATATCAGTTTAGGCCTGACCTTCCGTTTGTACCGGGCGGTGAGGCGGCCGGTATTGTCACCGAACTTGGTGAAGGCGTCACCAACGTGATGGTTGGCGACCGTGTGATCTTTACTAATCAGGTTGGCGGTTTTGCAGAGCAAGCAGTTGCTCATGCCGAGACTCTCGTTAAAATGCCTGACAGCATGCCTTTTGAGGTGGCTGCCGGGTTCACAATCACTTACGCGACAAGCTATCACGCGTTTAAGCAGCGCGCACACCTAAAGGCTGGTGAGACCGTATTGGTACTTGGTGCTGCCGGTGGTGTTGGTCTTGCGGCTGTGGAACTTGCTAAGGCTGCGGGTGCAATAGTAATTGCTGCAGCAAGTAGTGATGAAAAGCTTGAGGTATGTAAGGAAGCTGGGGCAGATACCACTATTAATTACTCATCAGGTGATCTCCGTGCACTTATTAAAGAGGCGACAGGGGGCCGGGGCATTGACGTTGTGTATGACCCTGTGGGCAGTGCTTATACTGAAGCTGCGCTCCGCAGTCTTCGCCCTGAAGGTAGGTTGCTAGTGGTAGGTTTTGCAGCAGGTGATATCCCCCAAATACCCCTTAACCTTTGTTTGTTAAAACAATGCTCTATTGTTGGTGTTTTCTGGGGTGGTTTTGCAAGGGGTAACCCTTGTGCTCAGCTACAAAATATGCAGGAACTGTTTAGCTTGTATGAAAAGGGCGATATTAAGCCGCGAGTGGATGATCTGTTTCCATTAGAACAGGTTGAAGAAGCATTCTCTTGCCTGACAGAGCGCAGAGCAAAAGGTAAGGTAATTTTGAAACCTTAGAATAAAAATAAATTTCTAGACTCTTTGGTCTTGAAATTTATTGGAAGCGGAATATCTCCAGTCGAAGGTACAGAGGGATTTTATGAACGCCTTACGGCTTATTGCTGGTGCAACTGCGAAAAAACGTATTGAGGAAAACGGTTTAACGCCTGATCTCGTGCGAATGGTTGTTGGCGCGTCGGGCGGGCCCAAATGGTTGGTGCTGTTAGGGCTTGATAAGTTTATTTTTGGTAACTGGCTTAAGGATTCCTCTCAAAAAATCGATCTAGTTGGGTCTTCTATCGGTGCTTGGCGGATGGCGAATGCTGCACACCCGGATGCTGGGCGCATTATTGATAAATTTATCCACCTCTATTTCCAGTTTAAAAGTGAGTATGGCAAAGATCCGGAAACGCTCACGACGCGGTCTTATGAATTTCTTGAATCACTTTTTACAAGTGAAGATATTCATGAAATTATTGGTAATGATCGGAGGAACTTAAATGTTGTGACAGTGCGCGCAAAAACGATGCAGAGTGCGCCGTCAAAGCTTAAAGAAGGTGCGGGCATACTCGCATCTTTAGGGGCAAATAGCATTAGTCGAGACCATTTGGCGAAATTCTATGAACGGGTTGTGTTTCATTCAGGTGATACAGTGGCTTGTCCAGACGCATGGCGAGATTTTTCTAGAAAAGATGTTAAACTCAGACCTGAGATGTTGGCAGATGCATTGATGGCTAGTGGTTCTATTCCATTTGTGTCTAACCCCGTGGTGGATATTGAGGGCGCGCCGCCAGGTGTATACCGTGATGGCGGTGTAATTGATTATCATTTCGATATCCCGTGGCAGATGGATGAAGGTATTGTTCTGTATCCACATTTCTATGATCACATAGTGCCGGGATGGTTTGATAAGAATAAAACTAATCGCCGAGCAAGAGGAAAAACTTGGGAACAAACGTTACTTTTAGCTCCAAGCGACGCGTTTGTTGCTGGACTTCCGGGAGGAAGGATACCAGATCGTAACAATTTTGCTGATATGACTGATGATGAACGATTTAAATATTGGACTATAGTGATCGGTGAGAGCGAAAAACTTGCCGAAGAGTTTTCTGAATGCCTAGAGGAGCCGTCGCGACTATTGCAGCGGTTGGAAGTGGCACCAGAGTAATTACGCTGAAAAAGCGAAGTGGGAGATAGACGTGGGCGCAGCTTTTGTAAATAAAGTAGGTTTCGATAACAACGATATGCTAGCAGAGCACATGGGTGAGTTTGTAAACTTATGTGTGGCCAAGCATGGTGATAAACCTTCTTTTAGCTGTGTATTGCCTACGGGGCATTCTCAGACACTTACTTTTAATGATGTTGGTCACTATTCTGACGCCGTTGCAGCCTATTTGAGAGAAGAATTAGATCTTGTGCCTGGGGATGTTGTTGCTGTTCAGTCGCCTAACGCGCTTGCCTACCCGGTTCTTGCATTTGGCATTCTCAAAGCGGGTCTTCGCATTACAAATGTAAATCCGCTTTATACTCCAGACGAAACAAATCATCAGCTTAAGGATAGCGGCGCTAAAGTCTGGTTTGTTATTGATGTATTTGGTGATCGAATTGCTGAATCAACAGCCGGCAGTAAAGTGGAGCGTGTTTATAAAATTTCTCTCGTTGATTTTTATCCACCTTTACAGCGCCACTTGCTTGGGTTTGCTATGCGGTACATCAAAAAGATCGTACCTGCATTTGAAGGGATAGCCGCCGGCACAATCCAAAGTGTTGTTAAATCAGGTGAGAAACATCTCGCAGCAGGTGCTGACCTTGCTAGTTATACTAAAGATACCAAGTCAAGTGATGTAGCGATTTATCAATATACTGGGGGTACAACAGGTCGGAGTAAAGGAGCTGAGCTGACGCACGGAAATGTTGTTGGAAATATTTCCCAAAATGCTAAGCGAGGAGATATAGGCTCATTTGGCGATGATACGCTTCTTTTGATATTGCCGCTCTATCACGTGTTTGCACTGGCTGTTGGTGCCATTAACAGTATGCATCATGGCGCACATGTTATTTTGACTCCTGCGCCGCGGCCCCTTTCAAACCTAAGGCCTGCTTTTGAAAAGTTTGATATTACAGTGATGCCCGGTGTGAATACGCTTTATCAAGGCTTGATGAATGAAAAGTGGTTTGTTGAAAACCCAGTTAAAACATTCAGAATTTGCATGTCCGGTGCTGCACCTTTGCAGCCCGCAACAGCACAAGCTTGGGAAAAACTTACAGGAAACAGAATTCTTGAGGGTTATGGTCTTACAGAAAGTACTTGTGTTGTTTCTTCAATGCCAATGGATAAGCCAATAAGGTCAGGTTCTTGCGGTATGCCAATTCCTGGAACAGATATTCGTATTGTTGGGCACAATGGCGGAGATCTTGCTGTTGGAGAAGAGGGTGAATTGTGGGTTAAAGGGCCGCAAATTATGAAGGGTTATCTAAATAACCCTCAGGCTACGGATGAAACTATTGTTGATGGCTGGTTGCGAACAGGTGATGTGGCAAAAGTGGATGAAGATGGCTATCTCTATATCGTCGACCGGATAAAAGATATGGTTATTGTTTCCGGTTTTAATGTTTACCCAGCTGAGGTTGAAGACGCATTAACGCGTTTCGACCGCGTCTCAGAGGCCGCAGTTATTGGCCTTGATGATGAAGAAACGGGTGAACGTGTTGTTGCCTATGTTGTGCCTGGAGACGATAGCTTGACACCCGCAGAGGTGATCTCTCACTGCAAAGAACACTTGACGGGCTATAAAGTTCCTAAGACGGTAGAGTTTGTGGCGGAGCTTCCTAAATCACCAGTTGGGAAAGTTTTACGCCGGGAATTACGTGACAAAGCGAAAGGCCTTGTTGCAGCCGCTAAATAGGGTGTTTGTATGGACTTGGGACTGAAAGATAAGCGGGTACTGGTTACAGGTGGTACTCGTGGTATTGGTGCTGCTATTATTAATACATTGCTGGAAGAGGGGGCTTCAGTTGCTTTTTGTGCGCGAAATGCCGAGCAAGTAACTGCGGCCCAGGCTTTGTGGCAGCAAGCAGGCCATAAAGTTCAGGGCAGCGTGTGTGATGTTGGGGATAAAGACGCGTATTTAAACTGGGTTGCTACTGCTAAGGCAGCACTTGGTGGTGTGGATATTTTCATTCCAAATGTTAGCGCAGGGCCTGGCCAAGGAGAAGAGGGCTGGGAAGCTGCTTTTCAAGTTGACTTGATGGCCACGGTTAGGGGTTGTGAAGCTGTTTTGCCTGATTTGGCTGCAAGTGCGGGCTCTATTGTCGTTATCTCTAGTATTTCCGGTGTTGAAGGTGCAGGTGGTCCGGCTCCGTACAATACTGTAAAAGCAGGCCTTATCACGTACGCAAGTCAATTGGGTGAGCTTGCAGGCCCGCACGGTGTACGCGTAAACTGTGTATCCCCTGGTCCGATTCATGTGGAAAATGGATTTTGGGGTGAAGTGCAAAGGCAACAACCAGAATTCTACGAAGGTGTTGTGTCCCGCCAACCTTTTGGAAGGCTAGGAACCCCGGAAGAAGTTGCTCGTGCTGTTGTATTTTTAGCGAGTTCTGCAGCTTCATGGATTACCCGGTCTAACCTTGTGGTTGATGGTGGATTTACCAAACGTATTCAGTTTTGATCACGTGAAAAGTTTATTTCTATGTTAACTAATGCTGGGTAACATGCTGGCAGGTATTGAATCATTTAAACATCCCGGGACTATATGAAACAAGTTCTAAGAGCTATCCCCTGGGTTACGTCGCTAATCGGCGTCGTAGGCGCAGCCTTGGCATTCTTCTTAGTAAACGGAAACATCATTGGCTATTTACCAGCCCTTGCCTCGGGGTTGGTTGGCGGGTTTGTTGGTGTCCTCATCCAAATGGCGATAGAACGCTATATCGTCCGGCCAGAACAGGTTTTTTTAGAGGCTGTCACTTCGTATCTTGAAGGCGATTTTTCCTATAATGCGGATGAAGATGAGGAGCTCGTTGATAGAGACGATTTTCGCCGTTCCCTGACGGCAATTAAAGAATCATATGCCTTGAGTAAGGCTCAGTTGATGGAGTTCGAGGAAATCGAACAAAATCTACAGCAGGTATTACAAGATAAGCGCCGCAATGAAGCGGTATTGAAAGAACAGCGTGAAGCGTTTGCTAAACTAGCGAATGAACTTTCTCGTGCTCGAGATGCGGCAGAAACAGCAAATGTCGCTAAATCTGAATTCTTAGCCACCATGAGCCATGAAATTCGGACGCCGCTTAACGGCGTTATCGGCATGATCGATATGCTCATGGAGACAACGCTAGATGACAATCAAATATATTATGCCACTACTTTGCAACAGTCGGGCCAAAGTTTGCTTGGTGTAATTAATGACATTCTCGATATATCGAAGCTAGAGGCGGGTAAGGTAGAACTGGAATATCAGGCGACGCGCCTGAGTAATGTTGTAAAGAATACTATCCAGCTTTTGGGCTCGAAAGCAGAAGAGAAAAGCCTGAAAATTGAATGGGAACCTGCTGCCGATATTCCTGAAGTAATAGTGACTGATGCGACACGTTTACGGCAGATACTGTTTAACCTCGTGGGGAATGCAATAAAGTTTACCGAAACAGGTAAAGTTACGCTCAAGGCTGAACTTATACTTTCGACAAAGAGTGACCATACAATTAAGTTTTCTGTTGTTGATACGGGCATTGGTATATCTAAGGAAGCCATGGGGCGGTTGTTCCAGAAATTTTCTCAGGCGGATGCCTCTACAACAAGACGTTTTGGGGGCACTGGATTAGGCTTAGCCATTTGTCGCCAACTTAGTTCCTTGCTTGGTGGGGAAATAGGTGTTGAAAGTGAAGAGGGGTTAGGCTCAACATTCTGGTTTACGTTCAAATGCGAAGAAGGTAAGCCTGAAGATGTTCAGGAAGACCTATCTACTGAAAAATCTTTGTCTGCTGTTGGGGCACGAGCAACACGTGCTCTGAATATCCTTGTTGCTGATGATAATGTAATTAACCAGCGTATTTTAGCGAATATGCTTGGCAAGATCGGGCACAATGTCACGTATGTAGAAAATGGTGCTGAGGCTTGTGCTCGTGCCGAAGAGCGCTTGTTTGACCTTATTTTGATGGATGTTCATATGCCAGTTCTTGGTGGTATTGATGCTACAAAATGGATACGAGCAATGGACGGTGAAACAGCTGCTGTACCGATCGTTGGGTGTACAGCTGATGCTTTCCCGGAGCAGCTAGAGCGTTTCAAGCATGCAGGAATGAATGATGTAGTTACCAAGCCAATAAATAAACGCCATCTACTGAGTGTGATTAATATTGTGTTGAATGAAGAGATTCATGAATTTGGGGCAATAGAAGAACCGGATAACCATGCAGATAGTACCACAGTTGCACCCAGCCAGAACACAAATGGGTCAACCAAAGCGATTGACCCATTGGCTTCGCTTTTGGATGAGCTCGGTTAGTCTTTATAGATAGCTACAGTAGCTTTTTTGTTGCTACTAACGCTGCCTCTGTACATTCCGGCGGAGTTGAATGTTAAAGCCATGTTCCCATCCTTGTCGACTGCGACGATGCCCCCATCACCACCCATATCTACTAGTTGCTTCATTATAACTTTGTCGGCTGCTTCCTGTAGCGTAAGGCCTCCGATTTCAACCAGCAGGCAGATACGGCTTGCAACGGTATTGCGAATGAAAAACTCGCCGTGCCCAGTTGCGGAAAGCGCACAGCTATTATTGTTTGCATATGTACCAGCACCGATAATAGGGCTGTCACCAACTCTTCCGTGTGATTTATTTGTCATGCCACCGGTTGATGTGCCTGCAGCAAGGTTGCCATGTTTATCAAGAGCAGCGGCTCCGACTGTTCCATACTTATAGTCTTTTGGTGTAGGAAGGTTTTGTGCAACCTTCTCGAGCCCATCTTTATGGGATTGCCAGCGTTTCTCTGTGTGAAAATATTCGTCAGGTGCGGTTTCTATGCCATTTTTCTTTGCAAAAACAACAGCGCCTAGACCTTGCAGCATGACATGTGGAGACTTTTCCATAACAGCACGGGCAGCAGTGATGGGGTTTTTAATATTGGTCACACCAGAGACTGCTCCAGCATTTAAAGTCTTGCCATCCATAATTGAGCTATCTAGCTCGTTCTTTCCCTCGGCAGTGAAAACCGCACCACGACCTGCATTAAAATAGGGTGAGTTTTCGAGGACCATGATTGTGGCGGAAATGGCATCAAGCGAAGTGCCGCCATCTTTTAAAATTACCTCGCCTACAGTAAGGGCCTCCATGAGTACTACTTGTATGCTTTTCTCTAGTTCAGGCGTAAGCTTGTCAGGGGTGATAGCCCCGGCGCCGCCATGAAGTACTAGTGCGTATTCAGGTGCATTCTCTGCAATAGCGATATTAACAGTATTAAGTGTTATTATTGATAAGGTAACGAATAATTTAGCCCACATGTAACTCTCCCTTTTGACAGCGACGTGATTGTTGGGCAAGTATTAGTGAAATACAATACTATAATAAGAGGGATGAAACGGAAATGCGAAAATCAATAGGTATACTGTTTTTGCTGGGAGGTTCGTTGTTGTCAACCAGTGCACTTGTAAATGCAGCTGACAACGTGGCACTTACTGATATTTTAGCTCAAGAACGGGCGCTGTATTATAAAGAAAACCCAGGATCAGCACCACAAGGTGAGAAAAAACCTCATGCGCTTGAAATGCGCGGTGTAAGTGCGGAAGACCATGCACGTCGTCATGAGGCTTGGGCAGAGCTATATCAGGCCTTAAAGAAGGTTGATACAGCGTCTTTAACCAGTGAGGAACTGCTGAACTACGAGCTTATGCAGTATCATTTGGAAAGCCGGTTGTTAACCCATGCACATAAAACATGGCGCTTACCCTTATTCAGTGATAGCGGATTTCATACGGCGCCAGCGCGCATGTGGCGTGGAATAAATTTTCGAACAGTTGATGATTATGAAGCTTATTTGTCGCAACTCGCTGACTTGCCCAATTACTTGCAGGAAAATATCGATAATTTGAAAATAGGCATCGCTACTGGGTTTACTATGCCCAAAGTGGTTTTGGATGGCTTGTTACCTTCTTTTGATAATATGGCGTCCGAGGCCGCAGAAACCAGTAGTTTTTATGGTCCGTTCAAGTCGATTGCAGCGACCGTAAGTGATAAAGCTGCATTAGAACTACAAGCGAAGGCTAAGACTGTTATTGAAACAGTTGTCAACCCGGCATACCGGAATCTAGCGGTATTCATGAGGAGTAGTTACTACCCTGCGGCAACTTCCGATTTAGCAGCATCTAACCGGCCGGATGGCAAGGCATACTATGAAGCTATGGTCCGCTATTATACGACGCTTAATATTACGCCGGATGAAGTCCACGAAATTGGTTTATCTGAGGTTGCCCGCATTCGCGCTGAAATGCAGGGTGTAATTAAGCAAGCTGGTTTTGAAGGTAGTTTTGCAGAGTTTTTATCTTTTCTGAGAACCGATCCGCAGTTTTATGCCAAAACGCCAAAAGAACTGCTAATGCATGCGAGCTATTACGCCAAAGTAATAGATGGCAAGCTTCCATCTATGTTTGGCAAGCTTCCGCGGCAACCATACGGTGTAGAGGCAGTGCCTGCGGTCTTAGCCCCCAATTATACGACGGGCCGCTATTCCGGTGCGCCGCTTGATGCGCCGCGCGGCGGGTACTATTGGGTTAACACATATGCGCTTGATAAGCGGCCTTTATATACGCTTGCTGCTTTAACACTGCATGAAGGGGCCCCGGGTCATCACCTTCAAACAGCCCTGTCTAAAGAACTGGAGAATGTACCCGAGTTCCGGTTAGGGCTTTATCCGCATGCGTTTGGTGAAGGCTGGGGCCTTTATACTGAAAAGCTTGGTATTGAACTTGATGTTTATGAAACACCTTATGACCATTTTGGCCGACTGAGTTACGAGATGTGGAGAGCTTGCCGATTGGTAATTGATACAGGTATACACTCAAAAGGTTGGAGCCGTGAGCAGGCCATCAGCTTGTTAGAGGAAAACTCTGCGCTTTCTACACATAATATTCGAACAGAAGTTGATCGTTATATCTCATGGCCAGGGCAGGCACTTGCCTACAAAATGGGGGAGCTCAAGATTATTGAACTTCGCAAAATGGCGACAGATAAACTTGGCGATAAGTTTGACCTAAGGTTGTTTCATGACCAAGTTTTGTCAGCTGGAGGCATTCCTCTCTCGTTGCTTGAAAAGCGGATTGTTTCTTGGGTAAATGAGCAGCAGAAAGAAGGCTAATAATGGTCAAATAGCAAGTGGGCGATTGATCCCGAATAGCTGTATATAAGGCCAGCATTATCAAAGTGCTGGCCAATCGCTCAATTATCTAAGGTGAATGATAAAACATACGATACATTGTGTTTATCATGTAACGAATGAATACCATTCTCTGTTGGAATTGGTTTCGTGTCCTTTGAGATGAAAATTCTACCAATCACGAAATATTGGGTTGATCTTAGGCTTGAAATGATGTCAACGCATGCCACTTAAGAACCTGTTTCTTTAATGGAGAGTTATTATGGCGGAAAAAACTGGTGCAATTGCTGCAATTGGGAATACGCCCCTTATTAAGCTGAAATACGCATCGGAATTAACTGGCTGTACTATTCTTGGTAAAGCGGAATACGCTAATCCAGGTGGCTCCTTAAAGGATAGGCCCGCTCTCAATATTGTTGAAGAGGCGGAAAAAGCTGGAAAGCTTGAGCCAGGGGGTCTCATTGTGGAGGGCACAGCTGGCAATACAGGTATTGGTTTGTCCGTCGTAGCCAACGCTAAAGGCTACCGCACCTTGATTGTGATGCCTGAAACCCAATCTCAGGAAAAAATTGATACATTGAAAGTATTGGGTGCTGGTCTAAAACTTGTGCCGGCGGCCCCATATTCAAACCCAAATAATTTTCAGCATGTTGCGAAACGATTGGCGGAAGAATTTTCCACTACAGAACAGCATGGCGTGATTTGGGCCAATCAGTTTGATAATGTCGCTAATCGTGAAGCCCATATAAAAACAACCGCTCAGGAAATCTGGAAACAGACCGATGGTAAAGTTGATGGCTTTATTACATCTGTTGGCTCAGGTGGTTCACTGGCAGGTACAGCAATGGGGCTGAAAGAACTAAATAAAGACATTGTCATTGGTTTAGCTGATCCTATGGGCGCGGCTATGTATAGTTATTTTACTGATGGCACATTTGAAAGTTCAGGTGGGTCTATATCGGAAGGTATTGGCCAGTCGCGTGTGACAGCCAATATAGACGGTGCCCCAGTCGACCATGCATTTCAAATTAGTGACATGGAGGCATTGCCCCTCGCATTTGACCTGTTAAGCAAAGAAGGGCTTTGTGTAGGGTCTTCCACGGGGATTAATCTGGCAGGGGCAATTCGTTTGGCGCGTGAAATGGGTCCCGGACACACGATTGTGACACTGCTCTGTGATAGCGGTCTTCGATATCAATCTAAACTTTTCAATGCAGAGTTTCTTAGAAGTAAAAATCTGCCAGTTCCTGGTTGGTTATAACTGCTTAGTCACGAGTTTGTGATCTGTTCATCGTGTAATAGTACCGGGGTGTCGCAAATAGGTTTATATTGAGAACTAATTTCTCTTAATCAGTCAACTAATGGAAGGGCCTGCTAGCACGTTAATGCTATTGTTTGCAGGTGGCGATTATTTAGTTGGGAGATTATGCAGTGTTTTTATTGGAACTCGATACTTATACTTCACGTTTAAGGTTAATTGGTGCGGTTGCACTTCTCATTTCAATCGTTGCGTGGGCCTCGGATTTGACCGGCATGGTCTATGAGTGCCCTTATTGTCGTAGTCAGCGCACGGTTATTGGTCTTTTAGGTATATTCCTCATGTTACCAAACCCGCGCTACTGGATTACACGCTATGTGGGTAGTGTTTTAGGGTTTTTTGGTGCATCTGTCGCTGCCACTCAGCATTTTCGCGGCTGGGCGCGTGTTTCGGCAGGAGAATTTGAGTTTAATGAAAGAATTTATATCGACTCAACTATTCTGTCCGGGTTTGCGTTATTTATTATCATTGGCCTTGTTTGGTTGATGATACTCCCAAATGAACAGGCATCAGATGAAGAAGAAAATACTGCTAATTAAGGTTTAATAAGGGGAAGGCGGGTCCTCTTAAGTACACTTCTTAGGGCGAAACTCGAGTGCACTCTGTCGACGCCCGGTAGCCGAGTTAGAATATTATGGATACGTTCATAGTCGGACGTATCCTTGACTACAACGCGGATCATATAGTCAACATCTCCGCTCATTAGATAACATTCCATTACCTCTCGAACGTCCTTAACTGCAGCTTCAAATTGGTGTAATTTTTCTTCCTGTTGATTTTCAAGCGAGACACGGACAAATACTGTGCCCGGGAGCCCTACTGCGGCAGCAGATAAATGTGCAGCATAATGAGTAATGACCCCTCGGTCGTCCAAGTTTTTTACTCGTCGCAGGCAAGCGGACTCTGACAAGCCTACTATGGCAGCGAGTTCGACATTAGAGATTTTTCCATTTTTTTGGAGAAACTCAAGAATGGCATGATCAATCTTGTCTAGTTTCATTATTGACAGTTTCTTTTGTTTTTATGTCTACATAAAGATAATACTTGTGAAAATGATAGAGAAATCTGCAGTATTTGCAAGGACATTTCGTCTAACTTTCTGTAGATTGACCTCCATAATTTGAGGGCGTTTTGCCTAGTTGTCTTTTGTATCTTAGGAGGGTTGGATGCTAGTAGGTGTTCCAAAGGAAATTAAAAATCGTGAGTATCGTGTTGGTTTAACACCAGCGTCAGTTCGGGAGCTGATTGCGAACGGCCATGAGGTGATTGTTCAGCATAACGCTGGTTTTGAAATTGGCTTCACAAACGATATGTATGAAGCTGTTGGTGCGACTGTTATTGAAACTGCGGCAGAAATTTTTGCCAAAGCGGATATGATAGTAAAAGTAAAAGAGCCACAAGCTGTTGAGTGTGAAATGCTCCGCGATGGTCAAATTCTTTATACATATCTTCACCTGGCCCCAGACCCTGCACAGACGCAGGCTCTTATTAAGTCCGGTGCCGTTGCAATCGCTTACGAAACTGTGACTGACGATTTTGGTGGATTGCCGCTTCTTGCACCTATGTCAGAAGTGGCTGGTCGCATGTCTATTCAAGCTGGCGCACATGCTCTTGAAATGAGCCAAGGTGGTCGTGGTATGCTCCTTGGTGGTGTGCCGGGTGTAGCGCCTGCAAAAGTAACTGTTATTGGCGGCGGTGTCGTTGGTACAAACGCGGCACGAATGGCTGTTGGTATGGGCGCGGACGTTACGATCCTTGATCGCTCTATTCGCCGTATGGCACAGTTGGATGATATCTTTAAGGGCGCAGTAAAAACTGTTTACTCAACACAAGATGCTGTTGAAGAGTATGTGCTGGGTGCTGACTTAACTGTTGGCGCGGTTCTTATTCCGGGGGCTGCTGCACCGAAGCTTGTATCTCGCGATATGATTTCTCGTATGGGCCGTGGCAGTGTTCTTGTTGATGTTGCGATTGACCAAGGCGGATGTTTTGAGACATCTAAAGCTACAACACACCAAGACCCAACATACATTGTTGATGAGGTTGTCCATTACTGCGTTGCTAATATGCCAGGCGGTGTAGCACGTACTTCAACACTTGCGCTTAACAATGCAACGCTCCGTCATGCAGTTGCTCTGGCTAATAAAGGCTGGAAGCAAGCACTTAGTGACGATAAGCACCTACTTCAGGGGCTTAATGTATGTGAAGGTAAAATCACTTACGAAGCCGTAGCACGTGATCAAAATCTTTCTTACGTTCCAGCATTAGAAGCTATTGGCGCCTAACTAACTTTTCTATATAAAGATCGGCATGGAAAACATGCCGGTCATACAGGTTTACGCTCTTGGCGGAACCATAGCGATGACCCCTGATGCTTCATCAGGGGTTACGCCGTCTTTGAATGCTGCGGACCTTGTGTCAGCCATTCCAGCACTTAACGAAATTGCGACTATTCAGGCGGAAACTGTTGCTGCAATTGGAAGTGCCAACATTACCATACAAATGATTGCCGATTTGTGTTTGAAAGCGGAAGCCTCCAACGCGGATGGTTTTGTAGTTACACAAGGCACTGATACAATGGAAGAAAGTGCTTTTGTAGCAAGCCTTCTTTATCAAGGCGCTAAACCGATTGTTTTTACGGGTGCCATGCGTGCCGCCATGCAGCCAGGTGCTGATGGCCCCAATAATCTTTATAATGCGGTACTGGTGGCTAGGTCGAACGTAGCACCCAAAGTGTCGGTTGTTATGAACGGTGAAATTCACGATCCTTGGCATGTGGCTAAGGAGCATACTGTGGCGCTCAGTGCTTTTGTGTCAGAGTATGCGGGACCCTTAGGATATGTAATAGAGCAGAAGCTGCAAACCCGGAATACTGCAGTTAATATGACGCCAATTGAGAAACCTACAGGGGTGCTACCACCTGTGGCCTTGCTTAGTGCCGGCTTTGACACCGACACAAGCTTGTTGAATGGCCTTGAAAGTCTTGGCTACTGCGGTTTGGTGGTGGAAGCATTAGGGGCAGGGCATGTTTCCGAGGCTTGGGCCGATGCTTTAGCAGAGTTAGCCAAGCAGATACCTGTTTTGCTGGCTACGCGAGTGAGTGGTGGGCCTGTTCTAGAAAATTCGTATGGTTATAAGGGTGCTGAAATTGATTTGATTAACCGCGGTTTGATACCATGCAGGGCCTTAAAGGCCCGCAAAGCGCGCCTTCTGCTTGCTATATTACTCGCCGCTGACCCGGGAAATTGGCGCGAGCCTCTTAAAAAGGCTTTAGCGGGTATTTAAAATATTTAGGTGTGAACCTGAATGCCTTGTAGCTTTTCTATGAGTGAATCGAGAAGATTATGCTCTTCTTCTGTGAGCTGCTTCATGAGCTTTTTTTCATACTCAAGCGCAATAGGCACAATTTGGCTATATATATCGTGCCCCGAATCTGAAAGTGAAAGAATCGAGCGGCGTCGATCTTGCTCAGAAAAATAACGGACAATACGACCTGCATCAAGTAATTTGCCAACAGCACGTGATACTGCAACCTTATCCATAGCAGTCCGTTTGGCAACTTGTCCTGCGGATAGGCCATTTTCTTCGCCGAGAACAGCCATAACTCGCCATTCAGCAAGGCTTAATTGGAACTTTTCTTCATATTGATCCGCAATCGCGCGGCTTATCCTGTTTGATAAAACGGATAATCGGTAGGGTAAAAATTCACTTAACAATAGCGTCGTCGTCGATTTTTTTTTTGTCATTAGGGCAAACCATACTTGCAAATAGTTTCTTATGTAACTAATATAGTACCAAGAGAAATTGACCGGCACAACAGCTGTTGCCGGATTCCATTAATATATATGAATGACGGAGTTGTGTAGTCATGGCTGATCTTTTTGAGAATCCCATGGGATTGTGCGGGTTTGAGTTCGTTGAATTCACTGCACCAGACAAGGGAATCTTAGAGCCGATTTTTGAATCGATGGGTTTTGTTGAAATTGCCAAGCATCGCTCAAAGGATGTAATGTTGTGGCGTCAGGGCGACATCAACTTTATCGCAAACTACGAGCCGAGGTGCCCGGCTGCATATTATGCGGAGGAGCACGGTCCGTCGGCTTGTGGTATGGCTTTCCGTGTGAAAGACGCTCAGGCTGCTTATGCGCGTGCCCTCGAAATGGGTGCGCAGCCTATAGACGTACCTACTGGCATGATGGAGCTTCGTTTGCCCGCAATTAAAGGTATTGGAGGTGCGGCACTTTATTTGGTCGATCGGATCGAAGAAGGTAATACCATCTATGATATCGATTTCGTATTTTATGAAGGTGTGGACAGAAACCCTGAGGGCTGTGGTTTCAACGTAATTGACCATTTAACGCATAATGTTTACAGCGGCCGCATGGATTATTGGGCTAACTATTACGAGAGCTTCTTCAACTTTCGTGAAATCCGGTATTTTGACATTAAAGGTGAATACACAGGGCTGTTGTCTCGCGCTATGTCAGCTCCTGACGGCTTGATCCGTATTCCGCTTAATGAAGAGGGTGCTGGTGGCGGTAAAGGCCAGATTGATGAATATCTGAGAGAATATAATGGCGAAGGTATTCAGCATATCGCATTTTCATGTGACAACCTTCTTGAGTGCTACGATAGGCTAAAGAAACAAGGCGTAAAGTTCATGCCTGCCCCTCCTGGTACTTATTATGACATGCTTGAAGAGCGGTTGCCTGGTCACGGTGAGCCAACTGAAGAATTACGATCGCGCGGTATTTTGCTTGATGGTTCGACAGAAGATAATGACCCACGTTTGCTACTCCAGATTTTCTCCGAGAAAGCTGTTGGTCCGGTCTTTTTTGAATTTATTCAACGTAAAAAAGATGAAGGCTTTGGCGAAG